>PNOO01000053.1 GCA_013824905.1 Syntrophus sp. (in: bacteria)
TCTTCCCCTTCCACCGCACAGGGACCGGCGGCAACTATCGGGCGGTATCCTTCTCCGATTTTAACGCCACAGACGTCGATTACGCTGCTCTGGGGGTGAAAAGCCCGCGAAACCAGCTTGTATGGTTTGGAAACATGGATAACTTCCTGAACTCCAGAAAGGTCTCGGATGACTGCATCGTCCACATATCCCTCGTTACCGAGCACCCCTATTGCGGTCCGTTCGCCACCGGGAATCGGTTCCGCCCGGTAGCCCATATCCTGCACGGCCTTGACCACCTTCTCGATCTCAGCTTTTGTGGCGCTGTAAGTCATGACGATCAGCATCGGTCACTCCCTGTACTATGTTGAGTTTAAGAGGTCTAACGATAGCAGGGTACGCTACTCAGGTCAATGGCAAGCTGGGATATTTTGCATCGAAAAGCGGGGGCTGGTGATGCGATTGGGAAAGCGGGGTGGAGCAGCGGCGGCTCTTTTGAGAAATCAGCTTACCCTGCGTCAACCTTCTACAGGGATATTTAACGTGATGGCTGACAAAAGTAAAGCATAATGCGGGAATGGTTCCTGAGTCCACACGTGACATTTATTGAGTGGCAAAAAAGACGAGAGCCGCCTATGCCGTATTGCCTTTTACTGGAGTCCATCATTTAAGATCCGGTCTATAAGGGTGACAATCACCACGAAGACCCTATGATTCTCTTTTCGTTAACATCCAGTAGAATAGACTCAATACGTGCATCGCAGCATCTCGTCTTCAGTTCTATTATCGGCGTATTCCCTATAAAACGTGAAAGGGAATAGAATGGTTTGAGGCTATGAGTAATGAAGAGAGCTGCAATGCTTTTAATCCATAAGCTGTAGTCAGCTCATAAATAACTGCTCTTTAAGCAGCTTATCATTACCACCAAGACCTCACGATGCTTCTCTGCTTACCTCACAGTGAAATGACGTGACTTTATTCACATCCCAGTGACATAACTCAATCCAAGCATTGCAGCATCTCTTTAATTATAGCTTACTGACGATCATCACTGATGTCAATAGGGGTGCCCGAAATATTTAATAGTTGAGTACAGAATAGGGGCAAATGGGAGTCAAGGAGAAAAAAAGATCTATTGCGCAGGGATAACCAATCTAAATGGCAATGAAAGCTGACTTGATCTCTTATCGGTTTTGCAGTAAAAAGAAGGAAGAAAATCGGAGCAGAGATCTTAACACATTTGAAAATCCTCTAATAGGAGGGGCCAATCCAATAAAGACTACTGGGTGGATCATGATTGTCCTTTTGGTGTTGGCCGTCTTAGGCAGTTCTTCTGACACTTGATCCGGCGAGCGATCCGAAAAAAGGGATCAGAGTGCGTGGAAGGCCACCGATCCTCTTAAACCGATCTGGATCAAAAGTGGAGAAGAATTTCTGGTTGTCATGGAGTCTAATCACACTACCGGCTATCAATGGCGGCTTGACCAATCTGGATCAATCCAAAATTAATTGGCCGGGTTCTGTTTTCAAAGGCCTGGATACAGATCGGGTAGGTGTCGGGGAAAGGAGATTTCGACCTTCCGGTCTGTTGGAAAAGGAAAAGCCACCCTGAATTTCCATTATGAGCGGCCTTGGGAGAAAGGGTGTTGCTTCGGTGAAAAGTGCCATCTTTATCGTTGAAGCGGATTAAACCGATGCCCTATGGACCGGTTTCGAATGGGGAGATGATTCTCTTTGAAAACACAAACCCCTTCCATCTGGATAGTGGAGCCGGAAACCAAGGCTGAGCCGGGAAAACTCCAGATCCTCCTACTTCTGTTGTGGGCCAGTATCGCCATGCTTGTAGGAGAGTTGGGTACTTTTTCCATTCCCTTGGTAGGACAGGCCAGTCTCTTCTGGCCGGCCATGGTCTTTCAAACTGTGGGCGGGTTATGGTTTGGGGGGCCGGGAATCATCTTGGCCATGGTCTTTCCTCTCATTTCCAATGCCCTAGGCGGTTTTTCCTGGGCCCAGAACCTGGCCTGGATTCCAGGCAATTTGATCCAGGGAAGCCTTTTAAGGCTCTATTTTCAATCCCGGGGATGGGACCCGGCACTGCCTTCCCCTAAGGAGGTCTGGGGGTTTATCTGGATCGGGGCTATTCTATCCAATGTTATCGGTGTAGCAGTCACCATGACCCTATTGAGCTTTACCCCCTATGGCCTGTCATGGTCCGGAAGCCTAACGTATTGCGCCATCGCTATTATCGGCAATGGGTTGCCCTGTATCCTGCTGGGCATTCCCATGTTAAGGATTTTTTCACCTTTGATCTGCCATTCTCCTTTCTTTTTCCCTGAGCTGTGGAAGATAAATAGAGCTGCTTCCCCCACTCCTCGCTCCTTTGGTGATTTCCCGATCGTCATAAAGCTGATCATCGGGTTTTTTGTCGGGGGCTTTCTGCCTATGGCCATCTTAGCCGCCTTTTCTGTTTCAGAAAATGAGCGCCAGTATAATGTGTTTCTAATCCTGGGATTGTTTTTGTGCATCATTCTGTCCGGCGCCATTGCCAAGCACATTTATACGTCGTTGAACCGGATTAACAATCGTCTTCGGGAGATCGGTGAAGGAGATTTTAAAAAAGAATTTCAGATCCTAAACCGGGATGAGCTAGGCCTTATCGGCCATGGCATTCAAGAAATGGCCTTGAAATTGGACCGACTGTATGCGGAACAGGAAGAGCTCTTTCTGGAAACCATTCTTTCTCTGGCCGAGGCGATTGATGCCCGCGATCCCTATACACGGGGACATTCCGATCACGTCAGTCAATATGCCCTGGAAATAGCCAAAACCATGGGCCTTTCCGAAGAAGAGAGCAAGGCCATCTATTATGCGTCTATCCTGCACGATATCGGAAAGATCGGGATACGGGAAGATGTTTTAAACTATCAAGGTCCTCTGGATAAAGAGAAATACGAACATATGAAAACCCATCCGGAACTGGCAACCAGAATCCTGGGTGTGGTAAAAAGCTTTGACCCTATTCTGCCCTCGATCCGGGGTCATCACGAGTGTTTTGACGGATCGGGATATCCCGACGGGTTAAAGGGTCTGGAAATCCCTTTAGAGGCCAGGATTATAGCGGTGGCCGATGTCTATGACGCCTTAACGACCGATCGTCCCTACCGGCCGACCATGAATAAGGAGGTGGCCATAGACAAACTATTGAAGGGCGCCAACACCCAGTTTGATCCCCATGTGGTGTCGGCTTTCGTTTCCCTGATAAGGGGGGATATATCCATTGACCGAGGGCAATGAATAAGGGGGGACAAATAGGCTTCGTTACGTTGGTTCACCTCGTTCTTGTAAAAGCTGAGCACGCCGCAGATCCAATGTTCTGAGGGACTCTTTTCGGCAGATTTCAGACAGACATCTTCTCCATGCCTTTTTTGATGAGGTGTTATGCATGAATATAGGCATCCCAGTAATATACAAGGTTTCGACAAAGGTAATGGTCGTTCATTTCAGATCGAAAGGTTGGATGTTTACAAAAAACGCCGAATGCGGCATAAAAGGAAGGCTTCAATAAAAAGGCTGTATTAAGAATTTTCAAGAGCGCCAACCACCGGAATCACTGTCTCCATCCACAACGCAATCGTTTTCGCTTTAAACGTGAGGTGAGGATTACTATATGTATTACCGAAATACTGATGATAGGGGAAACAGTGCTCTTTCCAGTTCTTTTGCCCGGCTTCCAGGCGCGGAATGGCATCTCAGCAACACCGAGACCGGGTGGATCAACGGCATCCTGTTTTTGCGCATCGGGGGTGGTCACCATGAGCGGTCCCCTGTGGTTGAGGCTGTTTCGGAACACGAATCTAAAAAAAGTTTGATGCAGTGTGATGATCATCGTTTCAGAATGTTCATGTTTCCTGTTACTTCAGCAACTCATCAAGCGATCTAAGAATACGGGCGTTGGAAGTTGCAGATGCCCCGATCTGGCAATGCTCGTCGGCGCCCTCTTCCTCCGTGAACATCATAAAGGTCTTCGGCGGCGTCAGAGCATCATAGAGTTATTTCGACTTTCCGGGCAGGTCTGTTTTTTAAAGAACCTCTCCCAAGACATGAGGAACGTTCACGTCCGGGACCTCCCTCGATTCTTCAGGAAACCTTCCGGAGCTGGATCCTTGCTACCCATCCCTGGTTGACCTTGACGAGCGTTTGAATGGCGATCACGGACGGGTTGCGGGGCGTGAGCGTGCCTCTGCCGGCGGCGGTGTCGAGCCGGAAAGCGAAATCTTCCTTCCCGTCGCCCGTAAAGTCGATTCCATCCTCGATCACCAGCGGGAGCGCCGTTACGGGCTGCCATTCGATCTGAATGAAACCCTCTTTTCTCTCTCCGATCAACCCATCGAAAACAGGGCGATGGATCACGGTTTTGTAGGTTGCGTGATCGATGCTCCCGACGATCTCGCCGCCTGAGAACCAAGGTGAGATGGTGATCCCCGTTGAGGAGGCTAGCTTGGCACTGAAATAGTTATTCCCGACGAAGGTGGCCAGCACTACGACTATGCACGCAACGGCCCAGGTGTACCCGGCTATCTTCAGAGCTCGTTTCATTCCGATCCTCCCGATCAAATCATGCTTCCCGTTGTGATCAACCTGATGATTCTTGACAAGCCGTCCTGGATTGTCCCTCCGGAGAATATGGCCAGAAAGAGGAATGCGGCGTACAAGAAGAGCATCCGTTTGATGTTCCGGTTTCCCGCAACGGGCGTTCCACGCACGTGAAAGGCGACGGCGCCTGAGGGACAGACGTCCATGCAGGTTCCGCATTTCATGCAGGATATCAGGGGGCAACCCGCCCGGACACTCTCCTCTGTCACGGAAAGGGTGGGGCACGCAGTCACGCACCGCTTGCAGTTTATACATCTGTCCGGATCGATGCGGACATCGAAGGCGTTGATCCGGTTCGTCAGCCCCTGCATCGCGCCGAAGGGGCAAAACAGGCTACACTGGGTCCTGCGCTTCGTCAGCAGGGGTAGGACGATTACCAGGGCGATAAAAAGGGAGGCGAAGAGGATCGTCTGAACGAGGATTTTAAATGAGGTCACCGCTTCGAATTCCGTTACCGTCTTGAACGGGCAGAGCCACGTGCAATAGGTGGGGCTGAGGAACGCGGCGGCGCTCAGGACGACAGCCAAAAGGACAGCCCAGGGCAGGTAGGTCCACCGGGGATTAATGTTCCTGAAGACGGGCTTTTTCAGGATGCGGGAGAAGGCATCGTCCAGCCCGCCGAAGAAGCACCCCCAACTGCACCAGCCGCGTCCCAGGGAGAGCGACGCCCCGATCCAGATAGTGAACATACTGGCGATCGACGCATATCCCCCGGTGATCGTTCCCGGAAAGATGATCGTCTTGGTGAAGGCCGCGGGGATCAGGGTCATCGGGATGACCAGATGGCAGAATGGCACCTCGCACAGGAGGATCTTCTCCTGAGAGAGGGACATGCTTCCCCGCGCCTCGAACATATGGGAGATGAATGAGACGATGAACAGGATGGCATAGGTGATGAACGCGGTCGCCCGGTATCGATCGGTTTTCCCCGTATGGATCATCAGGAAGAACAGGAGATTGAAGAAAAGATACGTGACGGTGAAGACGAAAAGCCGCTGCGGATCGGCGGGGATTTTTCCACCCGACATCATCATGAGTGTCAGCAGCATCATCGGAAGGGCGAAAAGAAAGGATTTTCCCGGTGATTGCCGGACCTCGATTGTCTTTGCATGTGGAGGATGTTCCTTCATCACCGATAAAAACCTCCTGCCAGCATGGTGGCTCCTATGAAGAGATAATAAGCGCCGATCAATCCGGCCGCCATTTTCCCGATGACATGCAGAGGGGAAAACCCCCTCAGCAGTCCGAGGAACGGCGCCGGGATGAGGAAGACGGATGTTCCCAGAAAGAAGGTGAGGAAGAACAGGACGCTCTGCAAGAGACTCGCCTGCTCCGCCGCGGTTGCGACGGCCAGAAGAAAGGGCGGGCAGAAGTTCAGCCCTGTGGCGAGACCCATGGATAAAAGAAAAAGTGACGGCCGGGAGTTACGCAGCCGGTGGTCGATTTCCTGACCCCCTGCCGACGGGCAGGCGCGGCCGGCTTTGAAAAAACTGTAGAAGATCAGCAAACCAGACAGGAAGACGTAGGCGGCGCCGATGAGCAGATTCCGATGGGCGATGTCTTGCGGGAGGGAGGTGTGGATGCCCCAGGCGAAGACGGCGAAGGAGAGATATCCCAGGAGTCTTCCCAGCAGGAACTGTAGCAGCGCCAAGAAATTCTGCAGGACGCTTCTCCCTTCCCCCAGCAAGTACGGAACCAGGACGGGCGCGCAATAGGCCGCGCATACCGCTCCGCTGCTGAGACCAAGAAAAAAACCCTTCATGAGAATTCCCCGATGATTGTTCAATACCGTCAGTGTATATGGCTATTGATCATTGAATGGATAAGAACGTGCTTTTGCGTGAATTGAGGATACGGAAAGCGGTTTTGTATGTCAAGGAAATTAATTAACATTTACGTCGATTTTTGTAATTTTTTGTCAATTAAATAATTGCTATCGATTCAAACTGAATTTCGTTGCCCTAAAATTCCTTTTGGGATATACATCGGCGTCATTTACTCCCTCCAAATCGGCGCCGGGATATCCGCAAGAAAGAAGAAAGATGATGGATATCATAGATGGATAAGGAGTCCTGCCAATGGGTTTTAGTAAATTGTTCATGGGTATTGGGTGCATCCGATGAAGCTGCTGCTCCTCTCCGCCAATACCACCCAATCCCCCTATCCGGTTTATCCCTTGGGGCTCGATTATATTGCTGGGACAATGAAGCCCCGGCATGAGGTCTCTATTCTGGATATGAATGTGGTCGGGGGGCCGGATCGTCTGGAGGTTGCTGTCAGGGATTTTGATCCCGATGTGATCGGTCTGTCGGTTCGGAATATCGATAACGTGGATACCGTCGCCACAAAAAGTTTTGTTCAGGGATATGAGCGGATCATCCGTGCGATCAGGGGTTGCACGAAGGCCCCCATTGTCCTCGGGGGGAGCGGCTTTTCCATTTTTCCCGGCGAATTGATGGCCCTGCTGGATGCCGATTATGGCGTCGTCGGGGAAGGGGAATACCTGGGTTTGTTCCTCGATGCTCTGGAGACGGGAACGGCTGTCGCCGATCTACCCGGGATCATGCGCAGAGGTGGGAGTGCCCGGGTCCCCGTTCCCTGGCCGGGTACTGTCAAACGGCAGATTCGACCGGTGGATCCCCGGTTCCGTTTCTACCTCGAACGGGGGGGCATGCTGAATCTCCAGACGAAACGTGGATGCCCCTTCCGCTGTATATACTGCACTTATCCCCATATCGAGGGTAACCGGCTGCGCTTGAACTCTCCGGATGAGGTCGCCGAAGAGGCAAAAGAGCTTCAGGAGATGGGCGCCCGGTACCTTTTTATCACCGATTCCGTGTTCAACTCCGATTATACCCACAGCCTGGCGGTTGCCAATGCCTTTCGCCGCCAAGGTCTGACCATCCCGTGGGGCGCTTTTTTCGCTCCCACACGCCCCCCGGATGGCTATTACAAAGCTCTGGCAGCGGCCGGATTGACCCACGTCGAATTCGGGACGGAGACCTTTTGCAATACCCAGTTGAAAAAGTACGGCAAGCCGTTTGATATGGAGGATGTCCTTGCGGCCCAGGGAAGCGCCCACCAGGCAGGGGTGCAGATCGCACATTATCTCCTCCTGGGTGGACCTGGAGAAGAGGCACAGACCCTTGAGGAAACCTTGAACCACATGGAAGAGATCGAGAAGGCCGTATTTTTCATCTTTTGCGGGATCCGGATCTTTCCCCACACCCGCCTGTATACACTTGCCCTAAAAGAGGGGCAGATCATGCCGGGTCAGGACCTGCTGACGCCCGTTTTCTACCGTTCCAAGGGTATCGGAACGGAGGAAATCATCGGCCGGATACAAAAACGGGCGCGGGGCAGGGTGAACTGGGTCTATGGGGACGGCGGCGAGAAAGCTGAACGGGTCGTTTCCCGCTTGCATGCTCACGGTCATCCGGGTCCCCTGTGGGAGCTTCTCCTTCGCTGAACGGCGGATTCCCGTTAGAGGAAAATCCTATCGCCAGTCCGCGTTAGCGACGGGTCAAAGGTATTGACTAAGAGAACCGCTTCCCATATACTCCCTGCGCTAAAAAGTGATTATTATCTAATGGTAATAAAAGATTCTTACCGGGATGGGTTATCCTCTAATGGTGCGCCGTTGATCGAAATCAAGCATCTATGCAAGTCTTACAATGGGAAATCCGTCCTCGATAACGTCAACCTTTCGGTAACCCGTGGTTCCATCCTGGGGCTGCTGGGTCCCAACGGCGCGGGAAAGACGACCCTGATCTCCATCCTTACCGGCGTCATCGGGAAAGACAGCGGGAATATCACCGTCAACGGCCTTGATCCCGACCGAGAGCTCGGCCGCATCCAATCCATAGGCAGTTATGTGCCTCAGACTCTGGCCTTCTATCCCCGATTGTCGGCCTGCGAGAATCTGGAGTACTTCGGTTCCCTGTGGGGACTCAAAGGGAAAAAACTCAAGGAACGCATGGAATTCTGCATCGATGTAGGGAGCATGCAATCCTTTGCGAACAAACGGGTGGACAAGTTTTCCGGCGGCATGAAACGGCGCCTGAACCTGGCTATCGGCCTTTTAAACGAACCGGAAATATTGTATCTTGATGAACCGACCGTGGGCGTCGATGCGCAGTCGAGGAACTATATCCTGGAGACGATCAGGAAGATCAACCGGGAACGGAAAACGACCATCATCTATACATCCCATTACATGGATGAGATCGAGCAGGTGTCCGACGATATCGCCGTGATCGATCACGGCAAAATCATCCTCCATGACGGCAAGCAGGCCATTTTGACGCGTACCGAGGCGGTTTTCATCAGTGTGGGGCAGATGGGAGAGGCCGCCGTCAAAGAGTTGCAGCATCTTGAAGGAATAGAGGTTGAAAAGGAGGGCGTCCATGTTACACGAGACGGACGCTTCAGTGAAAAGATGGCCGCGGTATTTACCGTCTTCCAAGACCACGGAGTCTGGGTGAAGAACGTCGTGTTCGGCCACGGGACCCTTGAGGAGCTTTTCCTCAAGCTGACAAACCGCAGGCTGCGCGATGAAGACTGACAGCACCGTTCAAGAATGAGTAAGATACGCTACACCCTGAAAAAGGAATTCCTACTGATCATACGGGACATCCATGCCGTAACGGTCCTCTTTGTCATGCCGGCGGTTTTCATCATGATCATGTCCCTGGCGATGCGGGATCTGTTTGAACTCCATAATACGGTCCATATCGACGTTCTTACCGTGAACCGTGATGAGGGAAAAGAGTCAAAGGTGTTTTTGAAGGCGATAGAGGAACTTCGTACTTTCAAATTTCACCTTCTCGATAAGGATATCGCCACGGAAAAAGTGAAGGAACAGATGCATTCCCGGGACTTCAAATTCGCCCTGGTGATCGAGGAAAACTTCTCCGCCTCCGTGGGGAAAAAAGGGGGGGGTGCGGATCAGAAACCTCTGGAACTTCTCGTCGATCCCTCGGTCAATGTCCAGACCCAGTTGGTGTTAAAAAGCGCGCTGGATGGCAAGCTGGCGAAGCAGAAGGCGGATGCGTTCATCGACAGCATCGGCGGATTCCTGGACTCCGCAGGCATCGACAGGAAGAAGCTGCAGGAGGCTGAAGAGAGCCGGATAAAGGTCAGTTACGTCCATAAAGGCGGCCGTTACGTCAAGTTTCCGTCTGCAGTCCAGCAGAGCGTTCCCGCCTGGCTTGTATTTTCCATGTTTTTTATTGTCATCCCCATTTCGAATACGTTTATCTCCGAAAGGGGGCAGGGCACCCTCATGCGCCTCAAAAGCATGAATGTATCGCAGTTCTCCCTGATCCTGGGGAAAATGGTCCCCTATCTACTGATCAATGCGATCCAGGTGGTGATCATGATTGCCATAGGTGTTCATGTCGTTCCCCTCTTCGGCGGCACCGCACTCACCCTTGGGGTTTCCCTGGCCGGCCTTATCCTGATTGCCGCCACCGTAAGCTTTAACGCCATCTCCCTGGCCCTTCTCATTGCCTCCGTCGCCAGGACGACGGAGCAGGCAACCACCATCGGAGGAGTCCTGAATATCATCTTTGGCGCCCTGGGCGGGATCATGGTGCCCAAATTTGTCATGCCCGGATTCATGCAGGATCTTGCCAATCTGTCGCCTATGTCCTGGGGACTGGAAGGATTCCTCGATATTTTCCTGCGCAGCGGCGGCGTCTCCGATGTCCTTCCGGAAAGTCTTGCACTTTTTATTTTCGGGGCGATCATGCTGACATTGACGGTGGTCCTATTGCGAAGACAGAGGGAGGTACAGTAGCGATGAAGGGTTCTCTTGATGAGAAACTGAAGAGGGACTTAAAGAGGCTGATCGTCGAGGAGTGTGACATCACCATCGACCCGGCGGAGATAGGCGACGATGATCCCCTGTTCGGCAGAGACTCCCGGCTCGGATTGGATTCGATAGATGCCCTGCAGATTTCTATTGCGATACAGAATAAGTTCAATTTGTCGATTACCGATAGTAAACAGATGAGAAAACTGATGAGATCGATGAATACCTTTGCCGACTTTATTCAGCCGGAGTAGAGCGTGAAAAGAAGCGCATTCATCACGGGAAAGGCGATGATCTGCTCCCTCGGGGATTCCCTGGAGGAGATAGTAGCCGCAGTCCGCCATAAAAGAATAAAGCTGGAACAACTTCCTTTTACGGTGGCCTGCCTGCCTTATACCAGACCCTACTACATGATCATGCGAGGCGAAAAGGATAAACTGGATAACCGCGCCGAGGCGTATTTTTATGAGATTCTCTTTTCCACGATTGCACGCGCCATCTCCGATGCCGGACTGAGCAGTGCCGAGATCAGGGATATGCATCTGTTTTTCGGCTCCACATCCATGGACATTCCCGTGTTCGAGGGCAACCACTGTAAGGTCTCCTCGACCGTGTCCGGCATGTTCCTCCAGTCATCCAACGGGTATGGCAAAATTGCCGACGCTATTATGGAGAGGTTCGGAATAGAAGGCCACTGCTATTCCTTTATCACGGCATGTACATCGAGCGCCAACGCCTTGCTTTACGCTGCATCCATGGTAGAGGAGCGGTGTATCGAGAGGGCTTTGGTGGTGGGTTATGATCTGTTCAATAACCTCGGTTTTTACGGATTTGAAGGCCTGAAATCCATCGCCGCCTCAGGTTATAAGCCCTTCGACAGGCAGCGGGACGGCCTGATCCTAGGTGAGGCCTGCGGTGTTGCAGTGTTATCGGGGGAACGCAGAAAAGGCGGTGATTTTACGTGCCTCGGCGGGGCGAATCTCTGTGATACTTACAGCGTGACCAGTCACGATGAAGAAGGGATTGCCGTTGCGGAGACGATGAACAGAGCCCTTAAGCGGGCAGGCATCGATCCGGGTGAAATCAGTGTGATAAAAGCCCATGCCACAGGGACTGAGAACAACGACAGAACCGAGTGCGCTGCCATGAGATTGGTGTTCGGGCGTCATATCCCCCCTGTGACCTGCCTGAAGCCTTTTATCGGCCACACGGTGGGCGCCTGCGGCGTCAATGAGATGATCGTCTTTACGGAGTCGGTCAAGGCCGGATTTATCCCCTCCACACCGGGATTTAGGGAAATGGATGAGGAGTTGAATCTGACGCCCCTGACGGAGAACAAGGAAGCAGAGGAGGGCATTTTTATGCTGAACTATTTTGGATTCGGCGGCAACTGCACCACCCTGATCCTCTCCAATAAGAGCGGCAACCGATGAGCGGACTGTACATTCACAGCGCCTCCGCCTATATCGGGGAGGCGAACGCGGACATCGCGCTTCTCAAAGAAGAGATCAGACGGTATACCCAGGAGAATTTCCGAAGGGGAAACCGGTTCATCCTGCTTTCCCTGCTCGGCGCCCGCCAATGTATCCAGCATCGCTCCCTTCAAGCGGATACGGCCGTCTACCTGACGACTGAGCACGGGAACCTCGGTGAGACCGCGGCCGTCCTCGATGAGATCTATACCGCCCATTCTCTGCCCAAACCGTTCGGCTTCATCAACACGATGAGCGGTACGGCTGCGTTTTATCTTGCCCAGAACCTGGGACTCCGGGGGCGCAACATCATCGTATCCAGCCAGCACGTATGCTTCGAACGGGGACTGGAGCTGCTGAATAT
>PNOO01000054.1 GCA_013824905.1 Syntrophus sp. (in: bacteria)
CCGCCTTTTCCCCGGTAAGCCTTCATCCCCTCGAAGATCTCCTGGGCATAGTGGAGGCACATCGCCGTGGGATCGAGCTGGAGCGGCCGGTAAGGTTCGATCAGGGGGTCATGCCAGCCCCGTCCCGTGTGGTAGGACATGGTGAAAAAATGATCGCTGAAGATCTTTCCGAAGCCCAGCTGCGATTCATCGGCAGGCTTCGCCTTCCTCTTATCGGGAGGGGCCTGAATCACTCTTATTTCCATTTTTGTCTCCTTAAGCAACCACCCTCAAATGGTGTGTAATTATTAAATCCTTATCACTAAATCAACCGGCAATCAAGGCTTCTGTATTGAATCGCTTCCGCGACATGGGAGGGTCGGATCTCGGGAACGCCTTCGAGATCAGCGATGGTCCGGGCGACTTTGAGTATTCGGGTGTGGGCGCGGGCGCTCAGGCCGAGCCGGTCGATCGCCATTTCGATCAGTTGCCGCGAATCGTCGTCGATTGGGCATAGGATCCGGACTTGGCGGTCGGAAAGACGGGCATTGAAAAGGGTTTCATCGTCGGCGAAACGCCTCTTCTGGATCTCGCGGGCCCTTTCTATCCGGTCCTTGATCGCGGCGGAGGATTCGCCCGTCTCCCGCGCCGCCAGGTCGCGATAGCGGACCGAGGGGACCTCGACGTGGATGTCGATCCGATCGAGAAGCGGTCCCGAGATTTTACCCTGGTATTGGCGGATCTGCTGGGGCGTGCATCGGCAGGGGTGGTTTCGTTCGCCGTAATAGCCGCAGGGACAAGGGTTCATCGCAGCGATCAGCATAAAACGGGCCGGATAGGTTGCCGTATATGAAGAGCGCGTGATCGTCATCCGGCCGTCTTCGAGAGGCTGGCGCAGCGCCTCGAGGGCGTTTTTTTTGAACTCCGGCAGTTCGTCGAGGAAGAGAACCCCGTTATGGGCCAGACTGATCTCCCCCGGCCGCGGGACGTGTCCCCCTCCGACCAGCCCCGCGTCGGAGATTGTGTGGTGCGGCGCCCGGAAGGGGCGGGTCCCCAGGATCCCTTCTTTCCGGTCCAGGAGGCCGGCGACGGAGAAGATCTTCGTGGTTTGGATGGCCTCCGGGAGGGAAAGGTCGGGAAGAATCGTTATGAGACGCTGGGCAAGCATGGTCTTCCCGGCCCCCGGAGGGCCGATCATCAGGAGGTTGTGTCCGCCGGCGGCTGCGACCTCCAGGGCGCGCTTGGCCTGCTGCTGGCCCCGGATCTCGCTGAAATCGAATGGATAGTCGCGATTTTTCCGGAAGAGCTCCCCGACATCGATCCGGACCGGCGCGATCTCTGCCCGGCCGCTGAGAAACTCTACGACTTCGGCGAGGTGATCCACTGCAATGACCTCGATTCCCGTCACAAGGGCCGCCTCGGCGGCGTTTTCCCTGGGAAGGATCATCCCGCGGATGCCCATCGCCTTTGTTTGGAAGGCCGCGGAAAGGGCGCCGTGGATCCCCTTCACGCCGCCGTCCAGGGAGAGTTCGCCGAGGAGGAGATAATCGGCGAGCGGAGCTGCGGGCAGCAGATCCTGGGCGGTCAGGATCGCTACGGCGATGGGGAGGTCGAAGGCCGTGCCTTCTTTTTTGATGTCGGCGGGGGCGAGATTGACTGTGACATGATGGCCGGGGAATGGGTAGCCGGAATTCTTGATGGCGGCCTTGATCCTGTCCTTGCTTTCCCGGACGGCGACATCGGGAAGGCCGACGGTCGAAAACAGCGGGAGACCGGCGGCGAGGTCAACCTCGACCGTAACGGGATGGGAATCGATGCCGATGACGGTTGAGCTGATGGCCTTGACGATCAACGGAACACCCCCCCTTGCGGCTTTACAAAATCCTAATGTCCGGATGTTTCTGATCCAATTCCG
Organism: Syntrophus sp. (in: bacteria); assembly: GCA_013824905.1. Taxonomy (GTDB): domain Bacteria; phylum Desulfobacterota; class Syntrophia; order Syntrophales; family UBA5619; genus JAKAFS01. The sequence continues at coordinate 1,895 of PNOO01000054.1, forward strand.
GCTGGCATACTAGATGAGAAAGACCGTTTCCGCAAGTGAATTATTCGGAAACCAATCCGTAATCGTCTTTTTTTTAGAAGGGTTACCTATATTATCCGCCACGCCTTCACTGTTCTGCCTTAACCTTCTTGACTGAAGAAAGAGGCTATGCTAAGTTCCTTCCAAACTTTCAAGGCCACTTCATTCCGACACGGCAGGGTCATGAACCAACTATCCCATCTCGACGAAAAGGGACAGGCGCGAATGGTCGATGTAACGGCCAAGGCGTCTACGCTCCGTCAGGCTGTCGCCCGGGGGTGTGTCCGGATGCGTCCGGAAACGGTCGCCCTGATCGAGCAGGGCGGGATACCCAAGGGGGATGTGTTTGCCACGGCGAGAATCGCGGCGATCATGGCGGCCAAAAAGACCGGGGAACTCATCCCCATGTGTCATCCTCTCGAACTCACGGGGATCGACATCCTCTTTACCTGTAATGCATCGGCGGGTGAAGTCGTGATCGAATCGCAGGTCAGGACGGTAGGAAGAACGGGGGTCGAGATGGAGGCCATGACTGCCGTCGGTGTGGCTGCGTTGACGATTTACGATATGTGCAAAGCGGTCGATCGGGAGATGATCCTCACGGATATCCGGCTGATGAGCAAGCAGGGTGGCAAGAGCGGCGCTTTTGTCAGGCCTGGGTCGACGGTTTGAAGGCAGTGTTGTTGCAGGCAGGAGAAGAGATGTCGCAGCATGACTATACGATAAAAAAGGCGTTGCTTATTGTTCTTGGTCTGGATGCCTTTCTCCTTTTCTGTCTCCTCCTGATTGCCCTGCTTCTGGAGGGGGACGCGATGGAAAGGCTCGTATTTACGCTTTTTTTCCTTCCCACCCTCCTTCTTTTCCTCGAATGTTACTTCCGGCGGGTCACTGTGGCCAAAGCGGGGATGGCCATCCGGAAATTAGGGCGCACCAAGGCTTTTCCCTGGGGGGAGATCACCCGGGTCGGCTGTCTCACCGTCCGCAGAAAGGTTTACCTCCTGCTGACGACCGTTAAAGGGCTTTTCATCATTTCCAATGCCTTTGAAGGCTTTTCAAAGCTTGTGGAGGAGATCGTCGCCCGTGTCGAACCGGAAAGGGTCGAGGAGGATGTCCGCCCGCAGGCGGCAAGTGCCAAGGCGGGGATCGCCACTATCTTTCCGGCATGGGTCGCAGCCGTATTCATGATGGTGATGATCCTTATGAAGTGGTTCCCCTTTATTGCATGACGAAAGTAGAAGAAAGGACTCCGTTGATTCATGAAGCTCAAGCATTCCGTTGTGAATAGCGTGGCGCAGGAGGCGCGGACGGCGCCGGCCGCTGTGGCTGAAGAGGTTCTGGAAAAGATGCTCGAGGATATTGCGACAATCCTCTCCACGACCGAGACGGGAAAGAGCCGGCTCTACGATGAGGTTCTGTCCATCGTAGAGAGGAGTCTCTTTCGGATCGCTCTCCGGCGGTCGAATCACGTCAAAAGCGCCGCCGCCGCCTATCTGGGGATCAACCGGAACACTTTCCAGAACAAGATGGTCAAACTCGGCATCGATAACCATCAGGGATGATGAAAGTGGGGCAAGCCTATCCGGTTGTGAGGTGACCCTCGATGCGGAAATGCGGGAAGAAAGTAAAGATGGATCACGAATCGGAGAAGATGTTGCCGCTGCCGGTGCTGAGACTCATAAAAAAAGGGGTCTTCATGCCCACCCCCTTCTCCGTTGATATCGGTGCTGAGGTCGATCCGGCGCGCATTTCCGGTGAGGGGGTCGTCTTCTACGGTGGGACGAAAATTTATGGCTCCGGGACCCTGATTTCCGCGGGAACGAAACTGGGTTATGAGGCGCCGGTCACCTTGGCGGACTGCCGGCTCGGCCGGGGGGTGGAGCTTAAAGGAGGCTTCTTCGAATCCTCCGTATTCCTTGCCAAGGCGACCATGGCCACCGGCGCCCAGGTCCGGGCAGGGTGCCTCCTCGAAGAAGAGGCGAACGGCAGTCACACCGTCGGCCTGAAGCAGACCATCCTTTTTCCCTTCGTCACTTTAGGAAGCCTGATCAATTTCTGCGACTGCCTTCTCGCCGGCGGAACCAGCCGAAAAGATCACAGCGAAGTGGGGAGCTCTTACATCCATTTCAATTACACCCCGAACCAGGACAAGGCCACCCCCTCACTCTTGGGGGATGTCCCCCGCGGGGTGATGCTCAGGGAGCCCCCGATCTTTCTCGGAGGGCAGGGAGGGCTGGTGGGACCGGTGCGGATCGGCTTCGGCACGGTGATCGCAGCGGGAACGATCCGGCGGGGGGATTGTCCGGAAGGAGGTAAACTCCTTCGGGGGGAGGAGCTTCCGGTCTCTGCGGAGACGTTCCGTCCAGGACTCTACGGGGACATCCGCCGGAGGGTGACCAACAATATTGTCTATCTCGCCAATCTCCTCGCCCTGCGTCAGTGGTACATCCATGTGCGGGGCGCTTTCCCCGGAGATCGGGAAACGGGAGAGGCGCTCCACCGGGGGGCGATGGAGACTCTCGATAAGGCCGTTGCGGAGCGTCTGACGCGATTCCGGGCGCTTGCCGAGAAAATGGAGGTGTCGATGGACCTTGCCGAGCGATTCCTTCCGGAAGAGACCCGCGGGATCATCCTTTCTCAGCAGCGGGGATTTCATGACCGCTGGCCGGAAATCGAAGCCTCTCTGATGGACCGGCGAGAGGAAGCGGCGGGGCTGGAGGCGCGGGACGGATTTCTTGGACAACTGGCCGCCGCGATAACGGAGCAGGGGGACGATTACATCCGCGTCATCCAGTCGCTGGACGAGGGCGCCAGGTCTTCGGGGACGACGTGGCTCAAGCAGGCGGTCGATGCCGTTGCGGAAAGGGCGTTGGCCAAGGTTCCTTTGTGTCGGGTGTCGCCATGACCATCGACGGCTACGTAAAAAGTCCGGATGCTGCGTTGCGCTTCATCCCTCGTCGTTGCGACGTAAGGCAAAGTACGCCTCACTCCTCGGTTTTCGCGCGCCTTGCCCGCGGCCTTTTTACGAAGCCGTTCCGGATTCAAGGATTTTGCGACTTTGTAAGAGGTCGTTAATTTTTGGTGTCTGTAATGAAAAACATGCTGATCGGATTCTGCCGTGAGGCCGTCTTTTTTTTGAGAAGCGGGAAAATCTATGTGGGGCGCGATCCGCGGCGGGTGGCGGGGCCGGCGCTGATCTTCTTTCCCCTCCTTCCCGCGACCTTCTGCTGCGGTCTGGCGGGCATCCTGGTCCTCCGTAAAAAGATCGAGCCGGTTAAGCAGGGAGGTGGCTTGTCTGTGTCGTTTGAGAGGGCGCCCGGGAAGGATCTGGCTGCCTTTCTTGACGGCAAAATCGCCGCCTCGGAATATCTGGGCGGGATATCGTCACTGGAAGAGATGGAGAGGGAGCTCCTCAGTCTGAAGGGAGAGGAGGCCTTCCGGGGGATTTTTTTCAATGAGAAAGAGGCGCGGCGCCTGAGGGATCTTTCTTCGCGAATGAGCGCATTTCTCTCGGCTGAGGAGACGCTTTTGGACAATAAGGCCGGCTGCTTTTCCACAGCTGACCTTGAGGCCGTGAACAGGGGTCTGGTCCTGATCCGGGATCTTCTCTGGGGGCTGGACCACGACATCCTGGACAACGTACAGAGGATCATCGATCTGGCCGGGGCCGGCGTCGTCGCCGATATGGACCCGGAGGCCCTGCCGAAATACCGTAAACTCAACTCCCTCCTGAACTGCCTGGACAGACTGGAAGTCCGGGGCAGGGATTCGGCGGGGATACTGATTTCGTTTGTTCCCGCCGATGCCGGGGCCGTCGCGGAAATCCTTGCCGGTCTTCGGGCGGAGGGACTCGAAGCCGAGCTTCGCCGGCGAATGGGGGCGGGAGACCTGGTCAACGGTTCGCTCACCTGCTCTCCGAGGGTCACTGGAAGCGATGGAGCCGGCGGACTGTCCATCACCTTTACCTACAAGACCGCCTCCATCATCGGCGAGCTGGGGCGGAACGTCCGGGAATTAAGAGCTCGGATCGCGGAGGACCGCCTGTTCCAGGCCTTCGCCCGACTGCCGGTCGTCTTCGAGACCGCCTTCGCCCACACCCGCTGGGCCTCGGTGGGATCGATTACGGAAGAAAACTGCCATCCGCTCAGCAATTTCACCCTCCCGGCGGGTGCGCCGTCCGCTGCTGTTCAAGAGAAACACTACCCCGCTTACGGGACGGGTCCCTGGACCATCCATGTCGCGCTCAACGGAGACATCGACAACTATCAAACCCTCCGGAAGGAGATCGAGGTCGGAAGCGAGCTGATCGCGCCGGAGGTGACGACGGATACGAAGATCATCCCTCTCCAGATCGAGAAGTACCTCCTCCTCGGTCACGACCTCACCGAATCGTTCCGGCGCGCCGTCGGCGACTTCGAAGGGTCTCACGCCATCGCGATGGCGAGCAGCGCCGAACCCGGAAAGACATTCCTGGCCCTCAGGGGGAGCGGTCAGTCGATCTATGTCGGGATCGCCCCCGACAAGTATCTCTTCTCTTCGGAACTCTACGGCCTGGTAGAGGAGACCCCCCACTTCGTGAAGATGGACGGCGAGAAACCCTCCCGTCCGGATCAGCCGGAAACGACCGGCCAGATCTTCACCCTCGATCAGGATTGTCCCGGAGACGTCGAGGGCATCAAGGGGCTATTCTACGATGGGACCCCGCTTACGCTGGGTAAGAAGGACATCCGGAAGGCGGAGATCACGACGCGGGATATCGATCGGGGCGACTACCCCCATTACTTCCTCAAGGAGATCACTGAGGCGGTCCACACCGTCCGGAAGACCCTGCGCGGCAAGTACCGCATCGAGCGGGATCGGGATGGAGAGAATGTCGTCTTCAACCTCGGAGAGGACATCATTCCCGAAAGGATCAGAGAAGCCCTGACCAGCGGGGCGATCCGGCGGATCGTGGTCATCGGTCATGGAACGGCGGCCGTCGCCGGAAGCGCCGTGGCCGATGCGATAGAGAGCCGTCTTAAAGGAAGCGGAATCCGCGTAGAAGCCAAAGTCGCCTCCGAGCTGAGCGGGTTCTGTCTGGAGAAAGACCTGCACGACACGCTGGTCATTCCGATCACACAATCGGGGACGACCACCGACACCAACCGCGCCGTCGCGATGGCTGCGGAAAGGGGCGCCTTTGTTATCGCCATCGTGAACCGACGTCAGTCCGACATCACCACCAAGGCCGACGGCGTCTTTTACACCTCCGACGGCCGGGACATCGAGATGGCCGTCGCCTCGACGAAGGCCTTCTACTCCCAGATCGTGGCCGGCCGCATCCTCGCACTCTATCTTGCCTCTCTCCTCAAGACACTCTCCGGTGAGCGGATCGCGATGGAACTCCGCCGACTTGAACAGACGCCGGGGCTGATGCAGAAGGTCCTCGACAGGAAGGAGCAGATCCGCCTTGCCGTGGAGAAGACCGTAAAGCATAAACGGTACTGGGCGGTCGTGGGGAGCGGGCCGAATAAAGTGGCGGCGGACGAGATCCGGATCAAGCTGAGCGAATTGTGCTACAAGACGATCTCTTCGGATTTCATCGAAAACAAGAAGCACATCGATCTGTCCGCCGAACCTCTTATCATTGTTTGTGCCGCGGGAAATACGGAGGCGGTGACGGGGGACGTCGTCAAGGATGCGGCGATCTTCAAGGCCCACAAGTCCTGTGTGATCGTCTTCGCTGATGAAGGGGAGAGGCGCTTCGATCCGATCGCCGATGCGGTGATCCCCATCCCGAAGGCGCCGATGCCGCTTCCCGTGATCCTCAACACCGTGGCCGGCCACCTCTTCGGATATTACGCCGCGTGCAGTATCGACGAGGAGGCGCTGTTCCTGCGGGAATTCAAGGGTCGCCTTAATCTGGTCATGGTGGAGCAGGCGAGGCTGAACATGAACCTCTACGAGAGTATCGCCGACGGTCGGCTCCACCGGCTAGTGGGTGATTTTGCGGACCGCTTCCACCACCGGCGGAATCAAGGGGCATTCACACTGACCAGCGCGCGCACGATTTCCGATTTGATTTTGCTGCTGAAATATGCAGCCGGAAAGCTCCCTCTGGACGATTTCCGGCATGACTTTCCCGCAGTGGAGGGGGCGGGCTCGCCGATCGACATTCTGGATGTGACCCTCGGTCATGCCGTGGATGAGCTCTCCCGTCCGATTGATGCCATCCGGCATCAGGCCAAGACGGTCACGGTGGGGACCAGCCGGAAGGAGACGCCTCTCAAGGGAGTTGTCTTCGATCTATTGGCGGAACTGGATTTCTTTGCTGAGTCGCTTCTGAGCATGAACATCCTGGCCATCAGCCGGATCCAGCAGACGGTGGCCGCCGTCAACGGCTATACCCTCTATGCGATCAACCATCTGGACGCCGAGGGAAAGCCTGGGGAAGAGGCCACGATCGTTATCGCCGGCCGGAGAGGCATTTCCGCAGGGATGCGCTCGCGCGCCGAGACGTCGGGGCGCCTGATGGGGACGAAAAAGGGCATTGTCTCCTCCGGCCACATCTATGTGGGTCGGGGAAAATCGGACGGCGCCCCGCTGATGATCATACCGCTTTTAGGCGGGGACGATCTTGTCCGGCACCTCCTGCTGATTCACGTGAGTTTCAACGAGGCGCTCTCCGTCGGCGAGCGGAAGGAGATCTTGGGCGAGCGGGTGGACGATATCCGCGATCTGATTCAGGAGTACAATCTGCCTTGGGATGAACGGGAGCTCGGGAAGATTCCGGTCGCGATCCTCCTCGGCGAACCGGTGGAGGTCATTGCCGGACAAATCAGAGAGAATCTCGTCCGTTGAACGGTCTCCATCCCTGTATTCCAGGATTCCGGATCGGGTCCGGAATGACGATGTTTTTATTGTTTTGAGTCATTTATCATTTCAGGGAGTCATCATGAAGACAAAATTCATATTCATCACAGGCGGCGTTCTCTCCTCCCTCGGCAAGGGGCTGGCGGCCGCCTCCATCGCGGCGATCCTGGAATGCCGGGGACTTCGGGTGACCAACCAGAAACTCGATCCTTACATCAATGTAGATCCGGGGACGATGAGCCCCTTCCAGCATGGAGAGGTTTTTGTGACCGACGACGGAGCGGAGACCGATCTCGATCTCGGCCACTACGAGCGGTTCACCGGCACGAGGATGGGGAAGGGGAACAACCTTACGACCGGCCAGGTCTACTTCTCGGTGATCTCCAAGGAGCGGCGGGGCGACTACCTGGGAAAGACGGTCCAAGTCATTCCCCATATCACCAACGAGATCAAGGAATATATCAAAAAGACCGCCGCCGGCTTCGATGTGGCGATCGTGGAGATCGGGGGCACGGTAGGGGACATCGAAAGTCTTCCCTTCCTCGAGGCGATCCGCCAGTTCCGCAACGAAGTGGGGCGGGAGAACGCGATCTTCATCCACCTGACCTGGGTCCCCTTCATCAGGACGGCGGGGGAGGTGAAGACGAAGCCGACACAGCACAGCGTCAAGGCCCTCCGGGAGATCGGCATCCAGCCGGACATCCTCCTGTGCCGGACGGAAAACTTCCTCTCCGATGAGATCAAGGCCAAGATCTCCCTCTTCTGCAACGTGGAAGTGAAGTCCGTCTTTACCGCCAAGGATGTGGCCTGCATTTATGAGGTGCCTCTCATCTATCATAAGGAGGGAGTGGACCAGAGGATCGTCGAACTCCTCAATATCTGGACCGGCCAGCCCCACCTCGAGGGGTGGGAGGATGTGGTCAAAAAGTCCCTTCACCCCGCCCATGAGGTCACGATCGCCATCGTGGGGAAGTACGTCAATCTGACCGACTCCTATAAGAGCCTCAACGAGGCCCTCCACCACGGGGGGATCGCCAACAACTGCCGGGTCCACTTGCGCTTCGTCGATTCGGAGAAGATCGAAAAGGAAGGACTGGGGGAGCAGTTGGACGGCGTCGACGGGATCCTGGTCCCAGGCGGATTTGGGAACCGGGGGATCGAGGGGATGATCACCGCTGTCGAACATGCCCGTGTGAAGAAGATCCCTTTTTTCGGGATCTGTCTCGGGATGCAGATGGCCGTCGTGGAGCACGCGCGGCATGTCTGCGGACTTGCCCGGGCGAATAGCTCGGAATTCGACGAATCCGGCCCCGACCCTGTGATCGACCTCCTTCCCGAACAGAAAGGCATTACCGAAAAGGGGGCGTCGATGCGGCTCGGCGCCTACCCCTGCGTTCTTGTGAAAGATTCCTTTGCCTGCGCGGCTTACGACACAAAAGAGATCAGCGAAAGGCACCGTCACCGCTACGAATTCAACAATGAATTCAAGGAGAAGCTCATGGGAAAGGGGCTCCGGATCACCGGCGCCTCCCCCGACGGGCGTCTCGCCGAAATCATCGAGGTCGAAGGGCATCCCTGGTTTTTAGGCTGCCAGTTCCATCCGGAGTTCAAGTCCCGGCCCACGGCGCCACACCCTCTCTTCAGTGAATTCATCCGCGCCGCCCTGGCTTCATCGGCGTCCTGAAATTCGGGATCGATCTTCAGCTCCTTTTTCCCCAGGTTGCGGAGCTCAATCAATATGAAAATGAAAATTAACATTCTTTGAGGAGGATTTAAATCTGATGACTGCGAAAAAGGCAATCCGGAATCCGAGGCGCGATACGAAAGATTCAACTCTCTCTGTCTCCCCTAATGGCGAATCCTTTTTTCTTCCCAGGCCGGAGGATTACGAAAAAGAATTCGCCCGTTTAAAGACACTCGTCGCCGCCCAGCGCAAGAAAAGAAGGGAGATCGTCGTCGTCATGGGTGTCGGCTTCGTCGGGGCGGTCATGGCCGGGGTCGTCGCCGATTCGGTCGACAAAAAGACCGGCAAACCCAACAAATTTGTCATCGGGATGCAGCGCCCCTCAACCCGTTCTTTCTGGAAGATCCCCTATCTGAACCGCGGCGTCGCCCCCGTGGAGTCGGAGGACCCCGAGGTGGCGCCTCTTATCGCCCGGTGCGTCAATGAAAAAAAGACCCTTGTCGCCACCTTCACCTACGACGCCCTCTGTCTTGCCGACGTGGTCGTGGTGGACGTCCAGTGCGACTACTTCAAGGAGGCCTTGGGGAACTGCCGTCAGGGTCACGCGGAGATCGCCGCCCTGGAGGATAGCCTGAAGGTGATCGGAGAGAGGATTAACCCCGATTGCCTGGTCCTGATCGAGACGACCGTCCCGCCGGGGACAACGGAATACGTTGCCTATCCGATCATGAAAAAGGCCTTCGAGAAGCGCGGCATCGCATCCGACCCGCTCCTTTCCCACTCTTACGAGCGCGTCATGCCGGGACGGGAGTACGTGGCCTCCATCCGTGACTTCTGGCGGGTCTGCAGCGGGATCAACGACACCGCCCGCGAACGGGTCCGGACCTTCCTTACCGAGATCCTCAACGTGGAGAAGTTCCCCCTGACCGTCCTCGACCGCCCGATCGAGAGCGAGACCTGCAAGATCGTGGAGAACTCCTACCGGGCGACGATCCTCGCCTTCCTGAACGAATGGAGCCTCTTTGCCGAACGGAACGGCGTGGATCTCATCAAGGTGATCCAGGCGATCAAGGTCCGCCCGACGCACAGCAACATGATTTTCCCCGGCCCTGGGATCGGTGGTTACTGCCTTCCCAAGGACGGGGGATTGGGCGTCTGGTCGTATCAGACCTTGATGGGCTTCGACGACGACATCTTCAAGATCACACCACTGGCGATCGACATCAACGACACGCGCTCCCTCCACGCGGCCGAACTCGTCCGGGACGCCCTGCGGAACATGGGGAAGATTGTCGCCGCCTCCAAGGTGGTTATTCTGGGCGCCTCATACCGGGAGGACGTGGGCGATACCCGCTACAGCGGGTCCGAAGCCCTCGTGCGAAAACTGACGGAGATGGGCGCCGAGATCGGCGTCCACGATCCCTACGTCAAGCACTGGTGGGAGCTGGAGAAACAGGAGACCTACCCCGCCCCTGGCCATTCCTGGGCGCGCTTCTTTAGGAACCAGGACAAGCTTACGGACATCAGGATCCAACCCGACCTCAAGGATGCCCTGAAGGGGGCCGATGCGGTGGTCTTGGCCGTCCGCCACCAGGCCTACCTGAAGCTCGATCCGGGAAAGGTCG
>PNOO01000055.1 GCA_013824905.1 Syntrophus sp. (in: bacteria)
CTACTCATTAAAAGAAGGGGGTTTATATCCCCTTTGTCTTGGCTTGTCAAGATCTGAATAAAAGTTTTTTTCTGTCGTGAATCAGCGAACAAATCCCGCAATCCCGTCGAAACGATATCCCTTTTTGCCAAGCCCTTCCCCGCCCTGATCCGTCGTATAGAAATGGACTCCCTTCCCCGGATGATACCAGCGGTACAGTTCCCGGGTCCCCGCCAGACGGAACGTGGCGATATTGCCGATGGACCCCTCGAAAAGATATCCGGACAGCGGTTTCGCGCCTCCTGAAAGATCAGAGGAATAGAAATGATCGCCCTTGACCGGGTTGAACCAGCGGAAAAAATCGGTCGTCCCCGGCGTTCCGGGGTTGAAGAGCCGAAAGACGATACCGAGGTGCCGGTATCCCTGGAGGCGCGACGCCTCGGCCTGGGGATTCGTCGAGAAGAGGTAGTCGGATCCGGCAAGATAACGATGAACATCGAGGAAGAGGGTCTGCGTCACCGCTGCAACCTCCAGAAAAACCTCCACGTCCGCCTCGCCGCCGTTGGAGGTGAAAATGACCTGTTCGCCATAAACACCCGGCGTAAGCCGGTTTGCGTTGAGCACGATATTGACGTAATCGGTCTCCCGGGTCGTCATCCCGCTGTTCGGAAAGATGTTGATCCAGCCGGAAGGTCCTTTGAGGACCGGTTTTCCAAAGATCCGCACCCCCTCCACAACCACCCGCCCGCCTCCGTTGACGATCGCCAGGGAATGGGAAACTTCCGGCTGGTCGTCGGTGATGAGGATCTCCACCCTTTCCCGTCGATCCGAAAGACTATCGAGGAAGTTGACAAACTGCTCATCGATGAAAACCGTGAACGGCCCCCCTTCCGGCGTCTTTTTGATAAACAGGCTGATCCCAGTCCCCATAAAACGATAACGGAGGATGCTCCGGTCACTCCGACTGACGGGATAGCCTCCTTCTTCCGCCCAGGGTCCTGCGAGTTCCAACCCCTCCCGGGGCTGACCTGCCGTTGGGTAACTGCCGGCGCCGACAGCAGCCTCATTGAGAAAAGAGACATATCGACCCTTGGTGACCAGTTCCGTCTCCCTCCTCCCCTTCTTCGCGGGCAGTCCCGCCTTCCATTTCAGGGGTTCCTTCCCCCGGTTCGTCACCTGGACCCGACGTGTGATCTGCTCTCCGGGACGGACCGCCCCAAAATCGATCCGCAGCGGTTCTACATCGAGCAAAGAGGTGGAAGTCAATTCGGATAGGCGGGCATTGAAGAAGATCGTCCTGGCCCCACCCCGGGAGTTGATCCGGATCGACTCCCGCAGATTGCCGACAGGCGCCTCCCGACGGAAGGAGGCCATCTGACCACCTCCCTCGAGACGGAGGAGCAATGAGCAGTTCAACAACTTACCCGGTCCTTTTCCATTGAAAAAAATGAGATGCATCTTTATCGGCTCGGGCGATTCGCCGACCACGCCGGATAGGCTCTGAGATTCAGTCCTGGTCCACCCCTCCGGCCCTTCCGTAGACCAGTCCAGGCTCCCCGAACCGATATTTTTCAAATAAAAGACACCCTGCGCCTCCTCACCCGGCCCAAGGGCGCCGAGGTCGACCTCCCGGGTGTTGACGGTCAGGACCGGCTGCAGGCCTCCATTGCCTGTTCTCGAAAATACCCCCTCTCCCGGCGATGGCTGCGACTCCGCCAGGAGGATCTCCACGCCAAAAAAACACGGATACAGGATCACCAGACAAAGGGTTGTTATTAAAAAATACCGTTTCACCATACACACTCCCAAGCGTCACTCGTCGTTATGTAACCCAACGCAGGAAAGAACGCAACGGTTTTCCACCGTGAAAATGCTTGACACCCCTCGGATATCCGATATATCGTTCACCGATTTTTTAATGGATTTGTGCCAAATCAGTCATGGTTTCGATAGGGTAAGACGGCTCGAGTATAGAATGAAAGAAAAAACCCTGAAATACTGGCTCGCCCTCAAGGCGGTCGAAGGGGTCGGTTGCGTGGGGTTCCGGACCCTGCTTACGGCCTTTGGATCGCCCGAAGCGGTCTTTCGCGCCTCCGCCTCGACCCTCCAAATCCTCCCGGGGATCGGACCGAAGACGGCGGATGATATCCGCTCCTTTGCAGACTGGGGGAAAGCCGAACAGGAGGTCGCCCGGGCCAAGACACTTGGCGTCTCCATCGTGACGTGTCAAGGTCCCCTCTATCCTCGGAACCTCCTGAATATTTACGACTATCCACCCTTTCTCTACATGAAAGGATCCCTCTGTCCGGAAGAGATTGGCGTGGCGATCGTCGGATCGCGGCTTGCCTCCACCTACGGGAAATACGTCACAGAGAAACTCAGCCGTGAACTGGCCCTCAAGGGGATCACCGTCGTCAGCGGCCTTGCCCGCGGCATCGATTCGGCGGCCCATCGAGGGGCGCTTGCCGGCAAAGGAAGGACCATCGCGGTCCTCGGGAGCGGCCTCGACATCGTCTATCCGCCGGAAAACGAGGCGCTGGCCGCCGACATCGCCGCCCAGGGCGCTCTGGTGACGGAATACCCCTTCGGGACTCCGCCCAATGCCCCCAACTTTCCTGCGCGGAACCGTCTCATCAGCGGAATTTCGCTCGGCGTCGTCGTCGTCGAGGCGGGAGAGAAGAGCGGCTCGCTCATCACGGCGCGGATCGCCTCCGAACAAGGTCGTTCGGTCTTCGCAGTTCCCGGCGCGATCGAGTCCGCCGGCTCCAGAGGGACCAACCGCCTGATCAAACAGGGGGCCAAGCTGATCGAAAACGTGGAGGACATCCTCGAGGAGATTCTTCCCCAGGCCGGTCTGCCGCCGGTCGTCCCGGAACGGCCGCCACAGTTTTCAGCAGCGCCCGAGGCCGTGCCGGACGATCCGGAAACGGCGACGGCGCCTTTCTCCCCCATAGGCGGGGGACTCGGCGAAACCGAAAGCAAATTGCTCTCATTTATCACCCGGGAGCCGGTCGATGTCGACACACTGATCGCCCGTTCCGGCCTGACCGCTCACGAAGTGCAAAGCGGCCTGCTCGTCCTTGCACTGGGCGGCATCATCCGGCAGTTGCCGGGTAAAATGTTTCTGCGTAAGGAGTAGAATAATTTGAATTCATTGATTATTGTAGAATCGCCCACCAAGGTGAAAACGATCCGCAAATACCTGGGTCCGGAGTATGATGTTCGGGCCTCCGTCGGCCACGTCAAGGACCTCCCGAAAAACAAGCTGGGAATCGATCCTGAAAAAGGATTCGAACCCACCTATCTGGTCATGGACAGCAAGAAGAAAGTGATCGCCGAACTCAAGAAGGCGGCATCCAAAGTGGAGCAGATCCTGCTTGCCCCGGATCCGGACCGCGAGGGGGAGGCCATCGCCTGGCACATCGCCGAGGAGATCGGCAAGAAGAAGATCGTCCGGCGGGTCCTCTTCAACGACCTCACCCGCGAGACCATTCTCGACGCGATTGCGCACCCCCAGGATCTCGACTTCAACCGGTATGAGGCGCAGCAGACACGGCGGATTCTCGACCGCCTCGTCGGCTATCAGATCAGCCCCGTTCTCTGGGACAAGGTGAAACGGGGGCTTTCCGCCGGCCGGGTCCAGTCCGTCGCCGTACGGATCATCTGCGATCGGGAGGCGGAAATCCGGGCTTTCATCCCCGAGGAATACTGGAACCTCACCGCCCTGCTCGAAGGATCGAATCCGCCCCCCTTCGAGGCGAAGCTCATCAAGATCGACGGAAAGAAAGCAAAGGTCGGCAATGCCGAGCGCTCCGCCGAGGTCATCGCCTCCCTGAAAGGGGCTCCTTTCGTTGTCTCCACCGTAGAGAAGAAAGAGATCAAGCGGCAGCCGCCCGCCCCCTTCACGACGAGCAAGCTCCAGCAGGAGGCCTCCCGCTGGCTTCACTTTTCGGCGAAGAAGACCATGTCGACCGCCCAGAGGCTTTATGAAGGGATCGAATTGGGCGCGGAGGGCCCCGTCGGCCTGATCACCTACATGAGGACCGACTCGGTCCGTATCGCCGCCGAGGCGCTGGGCGAGGCGCGGGAGTACATCCAGCGCAATTACGATCCGGCCTTTCTGCCGCCCAAGGCGCGGGTCTTCAAGGTCGCCGGGGCAGCCCAGGACGCCCATGAGGCGATCCGGCCGTCGTCGATGGCCCATCCGCCCCAGGCGATCAAACCCTTCCTTTCACCCGACCAGTTCCGTCTTTACCAGCTCATCTGGAACCGCTTCCTCGCCTGCCAGATGAACCCCGCCGTTCTCGACCAGACAACGGTGGATATCGCCGCCGCAAACTGCCTCTTCAGGGTGCAGGGGTCGGTGATGAAGTTCCCCGGCTTCACCATCCTGTACACGGAAGGGAAGGAGGACAACGGCGACGAGAACGGTTTCGGCAAGCTGCTTCCCGAGGTTCGCCAGGGGGAGGCCTTGAAGCTTCTCGAACTCAAGCCCGAACAGAAATTTACCCAGCCGCCGCCTCGTTTCTCCGAGGCCTCCCTCATCCGGGAGCTGGAGGAAAAGGGCATCGGCAGGCCAAGCACCTATGCAACGATCATGACGACAATCCAGGAGCGGGAATACGTCCTTCTGGAAAAAGGGAAGTTCATCCCCACCGACCTCGGCATCCTCGTGACCGATCTGCTCGTGAAGAACTTTCCCCGGATCCTGGATGTGGCCTTCACCGCGGAGATGGAGACGGAGCTTGACCGGATAGAAGAAGGAAAGACAAAGCGTCTGGACATTCTGAACAACTTTTATCTCCCCTTTCAGGAGGAGCTCAGAAAGGCAAAGGCGAACATGACGAACATCAAGCGCGAGGAGACTCCGACGGATCTTGTCTGTGAGAAGTGCGGTAAATCCATGATCATCAAATGGGGAAAGAACGGCCGCTTCCTCGCTTGCACGAACTACCCGGCCTGTAAGAACACCAAGAATTTCAGACAGGACGAAAAAGGCGAAATACTGCCGGAGGAAAAGACAACCGACATCCCCTGCCCCCTCTGCGGAAAGCCGATGCTCGCCCGCCAGGGGCGGTTCGGAAAATTCCTCGGCTGTTCCGGCTATCCTGAGTGCAAGCATACGATAAACCTCGCCCCGGACGGAACACCCGTCGCCGCACCGGCGGAAGGAACCGCCCCCGAAGCGGTATGCGAGAAGTGCGGAAAGCCGATGGTTCTGAAAAGGGGCCGTTATGGCGCCTTTCTAGGTTGCTCCGGCTATCCGGAGTGCAAGAACATCGTCAAGACCTCCCCGTCGGGGAGCCCTGTCGGGCAGGCCGCGCCGCAGGAAATCTCGGATGTCCTCTGCGACAAATGCGGCAAGCCGACGGCCGTGAAAACGGGGCGGTTCGGAAAGTTCCTGGGCTGCACCGGTTATCCCGAGTGCCGGAACATCATGAAGTATAAAAAATGACGGCTTCGTAAAAAATCCGGATGCTGCGTTGCGCTTCATCCCTCGTCATTACGGCGTACGCAACAGTACGCCTCATTCCTCAGGATTCGCGCGCCTTGCCTGCGGCCTTTTTACGAAGCCGTCCCATTTTCACGACTGTTTAGACTTCTTACGAGGTCGTCAAAAATGATTAAATCTACAATATGACGGCGAACGAAATGCCCGTAACGGTCATCGGCGGAGGGCTGGCCGGCTGTGAGGCGGCCTGGCAGCTCCTCCGGCGCGGACAGAGGGTCCGGCTCTGTGAGATGAAGCCGGAACGCTTTTCTCCCGCCCACAAATCGCCGCTTCTCGCCGAGCTTGTTTGCAGCAATTCTCTCCGTTCCAACACCCTAGACAACGCCGTTGGCCTCCTCAAAGAGGAGCTGCGACGGATGGATTCGCTGATTGTGGCGGCTGCCGACGCCACGGCGGTTCCCGCCGGGAAGGCCCTCGCCGTCAACCGGAATGCCTTTTCCCGTTTCATCGAGGAGCGCCTTGCCGCACAACCGAACATGGAACTGATCCGCGGGGAGGTCACGGAAATTCCCGCAACCGGGTCGACCATCGTAGCGACCGGCCCCCTTACCTCCGACGCGCTCGCCGGCGTGATCGCCTCGCTGACCGGCAGTGCTTATCTCTATTTCTACGATGCGATCTCACCGATCATCGAAGGGGAATCCATCGATAAGAACCGTGTTTTCGCCGCCTCACGCTATGGCCGCGGCGAGGCGGATTACTTGAACTGTCCGCTGGATCGGGAAGCCTATGAAATTTTCTGGAAAGCCCTGAAGGAAGCCAAGGAGGTCCCCCTCCACACCTTCGAAGAGGTAAAATGCTTCGAGGGGTGCCTCCCCGTCGAGGTGATCGCCCGTCGGGGGATCGAGACCCTCGCCCACGGGCCGATGAAGCCGGTCGGTCTGATCGATCCGCTGACGGGCGCGCAGCCGCATGCCGTCGTCCAGTTGAGGCGCGAAGATAAGGAAGGCGTCCTTTACAATATCGTGGGATTTCAGACGAAGCTGACCTGGCCTGAACAGAGACGGATCTTCCGGATGATCCCCGGCCTGGAAAACGCCGAGTTTGCCCGGTATGGAAGCGTCCACCGGAACACCTTTCTCAACGCCCCCGCCCTGCTCACCCCATTCCTCCAGCTCCGCACCCGGCCGGAGCTCTTTTTCGCGGGGCAAATCACCGGTGTGGAAGGCTACATCGAATCCACGGCGATGGGCCTTCTTTCCGGCGTCAACGCGGCATGCCTGCTTGGGGGATGGGAAATGACCCAGCCGCCGCCCGAAACCGCCCTCGGCGCCCTGATCGGCCACCTCCAGAGAATCGACCGGAAGGGCTTCCAGCCGATGAACGTCGCCTTTGGGCTCTTCCCGCCCCTTTCCGGCCGGATCCGGAAGAAGGACCGGGGCCTCCTCTACGCCCGCCGCGCCATCGCCGCCCTCACGTCCTGGCAGCAGAAACTGATGCCGGGTACCGGGTCATGAGATTTTCATGACATCATCGGGACGATTCGGCCGCCTTGGACCCTGTCCGTCCCGGCAGACGGGTCCGGACTGCCGATTGGATCTCAAATACCTTCGGCCATAATTTTCCCGTAACGAAGAGGCGATCGCCCCGGGCGTCATAGGCGATGCCGTTGAGGACATCAGCGCCCTGTGAATCCGTCTTGCCGAGCAATCCCTTCAGATCCATCCAAGCTTCAACCCGACCCGTCCGGGGATGGATGATCGCTATACGATCCGTAGGCCAGACGTTGGCATAAATGACGCCCCGAACAAATTCCAGTTCGTTGAGTCCCGTGACCGGCCCCCTCTCATCATGGACGCCAAGGGTTGCGATTTCCCGGAAATCCTTCGGATCTAGGAAATGCAAAACGGAGGTCCCGTCACTCATGATGAGGCGCTGGCCGTCATGGGTGACGCCCCAGCCTTCCTGGGTATAGGTAAATGTGTTCAGGAGGCGAAAAGAGGTCTTATCATAGACGAATCCCACGCGGGACAACCATGTCAATTGCACAATCCGGTCGCCGAAAACCGTGATTCCCTCTCCAAAATGGGACGGCTCCAGCCGGATCTCATTCAGGATGTGCCCGGAAGCCGGGTCCACTTTACGCAGCGAGGATCGGCCGTGGAGCCCCGTTCCTTCATAAAAAAAACCGTTCTCATAGGCCAAACCCTGGGTAAACGCCTGCCGGTCATGGGGATAGGAACGGATGACCCGATAAGGATATACATGCGTTCTGTCGGGCTTCAGACCTTTATCACCCGCGCTTTGCGCCCACAGAACAACGGGCAGTACGGCAAGGCAAACAAAAATCGCCCAGCCCGGATTCTTAAGTTTATATCCCATATTTTTTCAGCTTTTTATAGAGATGCGTCCTGTGTATGCCGAGAAGGGCGGCGGCGGCGGTTTTGTTGTTCCCCACGGAGGCAAGGGCGCTGATAATGACATCCTTTTCTGCCGTGCTTACGACGCTGTCAAGGGATGTGGGCGGAGACGAACCCGCCTTCTCTTTGCCCGGACGCAGGAAAAAGGGGATATCATACGGCTGGATGGTGTCCCGTTCCAGCAGGCATGTCACCCGGCTGAGCACATTGATGAGTTCCCGGATATTACCCGGCCAGTCGTAGTTGACCAATATCTCTTCCGCCGCCGGGTGCAACTGTATTTCCGGGAAAGAGGCGTCATCGGCCATTCCCTTCAGCAGCTGTTTTGCTATGGGGATAATATCGTCCCGCCGCTCCCTGAGCGGCGGAATGTGGAGGTGTATGACATTGAGCCGATAAAAGAGGTCTTTCCGGAATCTTCCGTCGTTGACCATCTCTTCCATCGGTTGATTGCTTGCGGCGATTAGCCGGAAGTCCGATTTCACCGGGGCTATGCCGCCGATCCTCTCCAGCTCTTTCTCTTCCAGGACATGCAGGAGTTTGGGTTGCATCTCGTAAGGCATATCCCCGATCTCGTCAAGAAATACGGTGCCGTGGTGGGCAAGTTCCAGTTTGCCGTATTTTCCGGAGGGGTTGGCGCCGGTAAATGCCCCTTTTTCGTACCCGAAGAGTTCCGATTCCAGCAGTTCCCTGGGGATTGACGCGCAGTTGATTCGGATGAAAGGATGGGGTCTTCTGGGGCTTGCGTTGTGTATGGCCTGGGCGAACATCTCCTTGCCCGTACCCGATTCGCCGGTGATGAGAACCGGAAAGTTCGTCACCGCTGCCCGCAGCGCCTCTTTTTTTAGTTTCAGGATCAAAGGGTTGGTCCCGAGGATGCTGTCGAAGGTGTAGCGCTCCGCGCGCAGAGACAGCAGCTCCTCTTCGTACAATTTGATTTTCGATTGAAGAAAGGAGAGCTCTCTGGCGAGCTTGCCGACATCGCTCACATGCTTAAACATCACCTGCCCGAAAACGGCGACCACTTTTCCGTCCTGCTTGATAGGGATGCGCTGAACCACCATATTCGTCCCTTTGATGTTCTGCACCTTGTTGATTTCCACTTTCCCGGTCTTCGCCACGATGTGCATACGGGTATTTTCCACCACCTTAGTCACATGTTTTCCTATCTGTTCGTCCGGGTCGATCCCCAGAAACTTACCATAGGGTTTGTTGAAAAAAATCACGTACCCCTCTGCATCTGTGACGATGGCGCCGTTGTAAATATTGTCCAGGATGAGCTCCACAAGTCTGAGGCGGCTCATGAGGGCATCATGATCGTATTCCGGGACCCTTCCGTTTTTCATGAGACCGCTCCTTTGTCGCACCGCGTATACAATCCACTGTCCCCAAACATCTACATGACGTATCAAATACTCTACACCGGCGATGATACACCATGCCTTAGACAAAAGACAAGAGAAATATAATCTACTGTTATCACTGTATTATTATTGATATCCGTCAAGCCGAACACCGGTGGCATATGCATTGCGTAAATAAACTGGAACGTCCCCTCTCATTCAGCAGGAGTCGAGTTATCATGGTCTCACATAAAACCTATAAACACACCTTGAAAGAACCGGAGATAGGGCGGGACGATATCCTGACCGTGGCGGACAACGATTTCAACATCAACAACGTCTGCATCGTCACCGGCGCAGGAAGCGGGCTGGGGAGGGCGACGGCGATCGCCGCCTCGGCGAACAATCTGATGACCGTGGGCCTCGATGTGGATGCCGCGGCAGGGAAAAAGACACAGGCGCTGGCGCGGAAGATGGGCGGCCAGATGATCTTCATCAAGGCCGACCTCACCCAAGACAGCGACATGGACTACGCGGTGCAGGAAGCGGCCAAGCTCGGCCATATCCGATATCTCGCCAATATCGCCGGCATCCAACATATCGACTCCATCGAGAACTTTCCGATGGCCAAATACGACCAGATGATGAGCATCATGCTGCGGGCGCCCTTCTACCTTTCCAAACTTGTTATTCCCCATTTCAAAAAAAACGCCGACGGCAAAGGCGTCATCGGCAACATGAGCTCGGTGCACGGCCATATCTGCACCTTCAATAAACCGGCCTACAACATAACGAAATTCGGGCTTCGGGGGCTTACGCAGTCCATCGCGGCAGAGGGCGAAGGAAAGATTCGCGCCTTCACCGTAAGCACCGGCTATGTAAAAACGGCGCTGGCGCTGAACCAGATCCAGGCGCAGGCCGAGCTGCGACATATTACCCCTGAGGACGTAGTCCGGGACGTCATGATGGGAAAATCGCGCGTCAAGGAGATGATGTCGCCCGTGGAGGTCGCCAACCTGTTTATTCTTGGATTCTCACGCTTCGCAACGTACCTCAACGGCGGCGATCTGCTTTTTGACGGCGGAATGGCGCTGACATACTGATTGGGAATTGCGCTCCGGAGACGGGCGCGCGGTGATTCGAAAAAAAAAGAAGGAGGGAATAAAATGGATTTCAGAAAAACAGCAGCGTTCTTCGTAGCGGTTCTTTCATGTTTATTCTTTTTTGGCATGACCGGCGCCAAGGCAGCGGAGCCATACAATCTCGGCGTAGCGCTCGGTCTCACTGGCGCGGGCGCGTTGTACAGCGCTGACGGGGTTGAGGGAATCAAGCTGGCGGTGGAAGAGATCAACGCCAAGGGCGGCTTTCTTGGCCAGCACAAGGTGGAGCTTTTTATTCGAGACTCGCAGACCAAGCCTGATGTGGGCGTCCGCGAAGTGAAAGACCTCATCCTCAGGGACAAAATCAGGGCCGTCATCAACGACTATTCCAGCGCAGTCGCCATGGCGGTAAAACCGATTGCGCAGGAGTACAAGGTGCTTCATATTGCTTCCATCAGTAACTCCGAGAACATTACGAAGATCAACCCCAGCCCCTATACCTTCCAGGTGGTTCCCAACAGCTACATGCAGGCCAAGGCCGCCGTGGTCGGCATCGCGAAGATGGCCAAGCTGAAGGGCTGGAAGGAGTACATCACCATCGCGTCGGATTATGAATGGGGGAGATCCACGCAGGCGGAAGCGGTCAAATTCCTGAAAGAGACGGCACCGAATCTCACGCTGAAGAAGGAGTTCTGGCCCCGTCTCGGAGAGGCGCAGTTCACCTCCTACATTACCGGCATCATGGCCATGAAGCCCGATTTTGTTTTGGGCAGCCTGGCATCCAACGATAACGTCGCGTGGATGGAACAGGCAAAGACATACGGTTTCTTCGACAAGATCCCCTATCCCGGCTCGCTGATCACCGTGACGGAGCTGCAACTGCAGGCAAAGACGCTGCCCCGCAATATCATTGCACTCACCAGGGCGCCGTTTTTTGCGCACATGGACAACCCGTTGATGGCCGATTTCGTTAAAAACTACCGTGCAAAATACAACAAGTATCCCAGTGACTGGGCAGTGCTTAGCTATGACGCCGTATATGCGCTGAAGCAGGGCGTCGAAAAAGCGAAGAGCATCGACACCGAAAAGGTAAAGGATGCGATGAAGGGCATGACGGTCAACCTGACCAGGGGCAAGCTGGCCTTCCGGGCCATCGACAACCAGCTCAGCTGCTCGTCCTACATCGGCACGATCACCGACGATCCCAAGTACCCGTTCCCGATTTACAAGGATATCGTCGAGGTCAAGGGCAGTGAAAGCGAACGGCCCGAGAGCGAGATACTGGAAGCCAGAAAGGCAACAAAATAACCCCTGGGGAAACTGATGTGGATATCACCTCATTATTTACGCAGTTTCTAAGCGGACTGACCTACGGCACGATACTTTTTCTCGTTGCCGCAGGTCTG
>PNOO01000056.1 GCA_013824905.1 Syntrophus sp. (in: bacteria)
GCCTTGGCCTTGGCGCTCTTGCCGAACCACTTCTTCAAGGAGGGCAGGTATTCGTCGATGCTGGTCAATACCACCCGCTCCGGATGGACCCCGGCCTTTTCCAGGTTGTCATAGAGGATGTCCTGGCAGACAACGGTTCCGGCCTCGCTGTCCTCGATCTGGTGTTTGACCTCGATGCTGGTATAGACAGGACTGATGGGCGTAACCTTGGCGCCCAACCGGAGGGTGGCGAAATAGGCAATCACATACTGGGGGCTGTTCAAAAGATACAGGGCTACGGTATCCCCTTTTTTTACCCCCAAATCGGCAAGGGCGGTTGCAAAGCGATCGACCAGCCCTTTGAGCTCCCGATAGGTTATCGTTTTTCCGTAAAAAATCAGAGCGGCCTTGCTGCCGTATTTCTCCGCCACGCCGTCGAATAGTTCCGGCACGGAGATATCGAGAATCTGGGCTTCGGCCGGCACGCCTTCCGAGTAGAATTTCAACCAGGGCTTGGATAGATAGAGATCTTTGGGGTTCATCGCAATCCTTTCAATCGAGGCCCGCGGTACAAACGCGACAGGTTTTCCGGGTGGCCACGTTTCTGATCTTGCAGCGGGGGCACTCCTTTTCGATTTTGTCCCTCACCCACGGTATCAGCCCTTCCGGCATGTACAACAGGATCAGCAAGACAACGACGGCAAAGATCAGCATGCGGTACTCCGGCCAGAAGCGGACAAATTCCAGCAGCGGGAAAAGGATGAATACCGCTGCGATGGGGCCATAAATCGTCGCGATCCCTCCGAACACCGCCCAGATCACCACCGTAAAAGACATGGAGACCTCCAGCGTGGAGGGTCCCGCAATCCTCATGTAGTGGGCGTAGAGGCCGCCGGCGATGCCGGCAAAAAAACCGCTCAGGCAAAAAGCCATCAGCTTATAACGGGTGGTGTTGATGCCGGAGGCCTTCACGGCCAGTTCATCCTCACGGATGGCATGAAAAATGATGCCCGTATGGGAATCGGTGATTTTCCACATGATCGTGCACAGGACAAGCATGGTCACTATGTAAATGTAGTAGTTGCCGACAAGTGAGCTGGAAATGCGTTTTAATCCGGAAATTCCCAGCTCGCCGCCGGTGAAATCAGGCAGGACAAAAACGATACCCATCAAAATAATCGGGAAGGCCATCGTCGTCAGGGCCAGGTAGGTGTGCTTCAGCCGGAGACAGGGAATCCCGACGAGAAGGCCGGTCAGGACCGCGGCCGCGGCGCCCAGCGGCACGCTCACCCAGGGGGGAATCTGCAGATGGACATTCAGCATGGCGGATGCGTAGGCCCCAACGCCGAAGAAAAGGGCATGGCCGAAATTCATCTGACCGGTGAAACCGGACAGCAGATCCCAGCTTGCAGCCAGGATGGCAAAGATGCTGGTCAAGATAACAACGCGTATCAGGTAAGGATTCTGGCTTATTAAGGGTAGACCGAGGAGGATGATAAAGAAAAGGGCGACGATGATCCGGCTCGGCAAGACCAGCACCTCCCCTCGCACGATGGTATAAAACCTTCTCAAATACAACCCAGCAGCGACCATGGTCACCTCTCTTCCTCAAAGGAGATACCAAAAAGGCCCTCGGGCCGAAGCAGCAGGACCAGGATCATGATGGTCAAGGCGACCGATCCTTTCAGGAAAGCCCCCTTCGGGATCATAAAAACCACCAGGGCTTCGGTGAACCCCAGGATATAGGCCGCGACGAAACTTCCCTTGATGCTGCCTAAGCCCCCCAGGACGACAACGGCCATCATTATGATCAGCGGTTCCATCCACATGAAGGGGCTCAGAACGGTCAGAGGCGCAAGCACCGCCCCGGTAAATCCGGCGAGCGCAACGGAGATGCCCATCGTGATCATGGCAAGCCGGCTGTCGTTCATCCCCATCAGATTGGCCACCTCCCGGTCCTCGGCCGTGGAACGGATCGCCAGGCCCAATTTTGTCTTCATCAACAAGAACCAGAGGAGGGCCAGCACCACTAGAACGACGCCAAAGGTCAGCACCTGTTGATAGAAGACCTTGACGCCCGTCACGATGAAATACCCCTCAATCAGGGCAGATACGGTCCGGTAGTCTCCGGTGTATATCAGCATGACGGCTTCCTGAAAGATCATGGCCAGCGCGATCGTGGCGATCAGAACCGCGGCCTCGTGTTCGCGGATCGGGTCAATGAGGAACTTGTAGGCCAGCAGGCCGAAAACGGTGACGACCACAACCGCGATCATCATCCCCGCGACGGGATTGAGACCGAATTTTCCGGTTAGGCTGAAGATGCAATAAGCGGCGACCATGTAGAAGGCGGTGTGGGCGATGTTGACGATGCGGGCCACCCCGAAGATCAGCGAGAAACTAATGGCCAGCAGGGCCAGCATGCTGCCGGTAATCAGACCGGTGATGATAATATTCATAACGCCTCAGAAGAATTCATCGATCAACAGATAAACAGATAAGGGACACCCGTTCTTCCCATCCCTCTCCGTTGGCGCGGGGAGGGATGGGGCTTATTTCAACACGGGGGATGCGTTATTTTTTCATCCAGGGCGGTAGTTTAAGGGGAACCATCCCTTTGTAGGTAACCTCAGGGGCCGTCGGGGATGCCTTCCACTTGTTGGGCCAGACGGCGACCAGTTTGCCGTCCTGCCACTGGACCCCCAGGCTGGTAAGGTACCCCGGCCCCCAGGTCAAATCGTGGGTCGGGCGGCCCTCCTTATCCCTTTCTAACTTTACCTTCCCGCCGGGAACCAGGTACTCACGATTTTCCATGATTGCCACAATCTTATCGGCATCAAGGCTGCCCGCGGCTTCGATGGAGGGGACCAGACCGAGGTTAATGGCGGAATAGGTGTCGGCCGTGTAGGTGGGGACCTCGCCAAAGCGTTTGATATAGGTCTCCACAAAGGGTTTTGTCAGCTCATTTACCTCAATCCCCCGGGCATAGGAGTTCATGGTAAAGACATAATTTCCCATCCCTTTGGTGGCCTCCCAGAATCCGTCCTTTTGGGCCTCCACATTGATGCCCACCTGAACGGCCGGGATTTTGAGTTCCCCGGCCTGCCGGGCAAAGGTAATCCCCACCGATGCAGAAAAAATGGTAAAGATCATATTGGCGCCGCTCTTCTGAATGGCCGAAAGCTCCGCCGTGACGTCCGTTGCCTTGTCGGAAGGTTGCCAGACCCCGACCAGTTCAAAGCCCATTTTGGGGATTGTGGCTTCGGCTGCCTTGATCATGGCCTCTGTCCAGGCGGCCTTTTCCGCCACAATGGCGCATTTAACGGGAACATTCAATTCGTTCTTGATCGTCGCCCCTGCTAAACCAAGATGGGCAAAACTGGTTGCGACCAGATAACGGTCATTGAAGGGAGCGCCCCGGAACCAGTATTTGTAGCGGCTGTAATTCTCGCCCACCCGATCGCAGATGGATTTCGTGGCAGCCCCGACCCCGATAAAGATTTTTTTCTAGTCCATGGCGATGTCCTGCATGGCCAGGACTGCTTCGGTCCGGAAACCGCCGACGATGAAATCGACCTTGTCGCTGGTGATCAGACGTTCCATGGCATTGGTGGCATCGGTTGGGTTTATGAATTCGTTGGAGTCGGCCTTGACCAGCTCAATTTTCATTTTTTCCTTGCCGACCTGAACGCCCCCCTTGGCGTTGATCTCCTCAGCGGCCATGACGGCGCCGTTCCAATGCCCCTTGCCCTGGACAAAGTTCATCGGGCCGATGACGCCGATCTTGATGGTCCCGGCCGCCCAAGCGGGAAAACTCATGACCGAGATCAGTAAAGATGCAAGCAGAATAACCTTTAGAAAACTTAGCCTTTTCATAACACTCCCCCTTTTTTTTAGGTTAAATTGCAGGTTGACTCCCCATCGCACTATGGGAAAGACTTTAGATCGCCGACCACCTCCCGAGAATATGGAAAACAAAGAATCCAACTTCAGGCCGATAGCCGGTTAGCGCCGGCCTGTGGGAGAAATGGAAATGAGGAAAAGAATGAAGCAATATTTTGGGTCGTGAAAAACACTAATAAAACACGGTTATATTAGTAGGGAAGAAATCCGGCGATGTCAAGAAAAAAACGCAGCTTTTCCTGCCGTCAATATTTCACAATCTCGTAAAGAGGTCGTAAAAGCCTTAAATTGGGACGGCTTCGTAAAAAGGCCGCAGGCAAGGCGCGCGAAACCTGAGGAGTGAGGCGTACTTTACCGTACGCCGCAACGACGAGGGATGAAGCGCAACGCAGCATCCGGACTTTTTACGAAGCCGTCATTGTTTGGCCCCCTTTTCCGCTATTTTGGCCCAGGCATCGCGCAACGTGACCGTCCGGTTGAATACCGGAGCTCCATCGCGAGAATCGATCGGATCGACAATGAAGTAGCCGAGCCTCTCGAACTGGAAGCGGTTTTCCGGCGCCGCCTCCGCTAAACTGGGCTCCACCCGGCAAGCGCTAAGGACTTCCAGGGATTGCGGGTTCAGGTACTCCGTAAAATCGGCGCCCCCCCCAAGGGGATCGGCGACGCGGAAAAGACGGTCATACAGACGCACTTCGACTGGGACGGAATGGGCCGCCGACACCCAGTGGAGGGTGGCGTCGACCTTCCGGCCGTCGGGGGCGAATCCGCTTTGCGTCTCCGGATCGTAGGTGCAGTGCACTTCGAGGACCTCGCCCGTGTCCGGATCCTTCACCACACCCACACATTTTATGAAATAACCATAGCGGAGACGGACTTCCCTCCCGGGCGCCAGCCGGAAAAACTTTTTAGGCGGATTTTCCATAAAGTCGTCCCGCTCGATATAAAGTACACGGGAGAAGGGCACTTTCCGGGCGCCCATTTCGGCATGCTTTGGGTGATAAGGGCAATCGAACTCCTCGACCCGGCCTTCGTGGTAGTTGTCAATCACCACACGGAGGGGCCGGAGGACCGCCATCACCCGCGGCGTTCTTTCGTTCAGATCCTCCCGGACACAGTTTTCCAAGAGCGCCATATCGATCATACTGTCGTTCTTGGACACGCCGATCCGCTCACAAAAGCTGCGGATCGCTTCCGGAGTGTACCCTCTCCTGCGCATGCCGGAGAGGGTGGGCATCTGCGGATCGTCCCAGCCGCCGACCACCCCTTTTCCAACCAGTTCGATGAGCTTCCGTTTGCTCAGGACAGTGTAACTGAGGTTGAGACGGGCAAACTCGATCTGCTGTGGTCGCGCTGCGACGTTGAGCTCTTCCAGAAACCAGTCGTACAGAGGTCGGTTGTTTTCAAACTCCAGTGTGCAGATCGAGTGGGTGATCCCCTCGATGGAGTCCGACAGGCAATGGGCGAAGTCGTACATCGGATAGATGCACCACGCACCCCCCGTCCGATAGTGGCTCACTTTCTTGATCCGGTACATGATCGGATCCCTCATGGTGACATTGGGAGAGTTCATATCGATCTTGGCCCTAAGGACATGGGCCCCTTCGTCGAACTCCCCGGCCCGCATCCGCTCAAACAAAGACAAGTTTTCTTCCACGGATCGGTTGCGATAGGGGCTCTCCTTGCCCGGCTGGGTCAGGGTGCCCCGGTATTCTCGGATCTCATCCACACCCAGATCGCAGACGTAGGCCTTGCCCATCCTGATCAGTCGCAGCGCGAAGTCATAGAGCTTGTCATAGTAACCGGAGGCATAATACAGACGATCCTGCCAGTCAAAACCCAGCCATTTCACATCACGGATGATCGACTCCACATATTCCATACTTTCGCCGCTCGGGTCCGTGTCGTCCAGACGCAAATTGCAGGCGCCGCCGTACTGAGCGGCGATCCCGAAATTGAGACAGATCGACTTGGCGTGTCCGATATGGGGGTAGCCGTTCGGTTCGGGCGGAAAGCGGGTGGCCACCCGCCCTTGATGCTTGCCGTTTTTCATGTCTTCATTGATGATATCCCTGATAAAATCAGACAGGGGTAAGGAATTGCTCTCGTCCATATCTCGAATTTCCTTTCTCATCCGTTCCGGTATCCGGCGGCGCCCCGTTTCCAGACATCAAAGCCCGGTCGTCGTCAGGCGTCCCTGCCGCTTTCTTTGCTCGAGTTCCGCTGAGTGACGAGGTGTCGAATGGCCAGGATGGGATGACGGAACATCATCTTTGGCCCTGCAAATCGCATCACCTCTCCGATCTGCTTTTTCATCTGCGGCTTGTAGCAGTGGATTGGACACTGGCTGCACACCGGTTTGTTTTCCCCGAACGGGCATTTCAAAATTCTCTTTTCGGCATAAGAGCAAAGACTCCGACAATTTTCACAAAGCATCTCGCCGCCGTGCCGGCTGCGGCAATACATACCGATCATGGTCCTGACCGTTTTTATCTCCCGCTCCGATTGATCCATGCCTTTCAGTCCGTCCTTTGCCGTCTTTTGTCGGAAATGATGGCTTTGAGGCCCGGGATTACCAGAATCCTCTCTCCATGCAATTCCCTATGAACTCGAGGGACCGTCCACCCCCCTCCTGCAGATATTCGTACAGCTGTTTTCCCACATCCGGGTATAGGGGGGTTTTGGGCAGCTTTTTCACGGAGACCCAGGCGATGTCAAGGGAGTGGGTGCTGTCCGGCCTTATCTTGGGCGTCCCCATGATTTCGAGGGCCGTAAAGATGATATGCAGGGTTTGAGGATGTCTCTTGGTGGCGGGCGCCTCGCCGATCAGGATGATCTCCCCGACATCGAGCTTGACGCCGATCTCGCTCCGCCATTCATTAACGATGGCCTCCTGCAGGGGGATATCCTTATCCACGCCACCACCCGGCAGGGCAAAAACCTCTTTACCGCCGTAGATGTACTTCATGCAGAGAATTTCCTGTTCCCTTTCAAATACCGCCGATACCCGGACACGCATGGTTCCTCCTTTTATGAAATGGCATCTCTCATCAATCGCCTCATCGGACGCCTGTGATAACGGCGCCCATGAAAGAAATCTACTAAATAATCGATCCGATGTCCAGATCGACGAATGAAAAATCCCCTGAGCCTCTATATTTTCATATCAAACTCGAGTGACTCGGCCGACGACATGGCCCTTTCCGGCATAGGTGCATAAATAACTTCTTGACAGGATCGGATTGACCGTGGCATTTTACATTGTTGATTTGAACGGTTACAAAAAACCAATGCCGCCTTGAATACAGGGTGGCCGGAAGGGAACAGAAAATGAAATTTACTGGCTCACCGCTCAGACACGGGTATGCCGACAAAATGCTCACCGTCGATCTGGAAAGCGGGAAGATGACGACCCCCGGACTTGATCCGCAACTGCGGAATTACTTCCTCGGGGGTCGGGCCCTGGGTCTGTATCTTTTGCACCGGCGCATCACCGCGCAGACATCCCCCAATGATCCCGAGAATCCGTTGATTTTCTCGCCCGGTCCGCTGGCCGGCATTCCCCAGTTCCCGGGAACGAGCAAATGTATGGCCGTTTCCCTATCCCCTCTGACAGGGATTCCCGGGGTTTCGAATTTCGGAGGACATTTCGGCGCCTATCTGAAGTACGCCGGTTTCGATGCCCTGGAGATTACGGGAAAGTCTGAAACGGACGTCATGATCGTCATCGACGGCTTCCGACATGAGATCTTCCTAACGGATGCGCCCCTCAGCGGCGAGGTCTTCGACCTGGAGAAGACCATTGTCGATCAGTTCATCCAAGGGGGACGAGACCGCAAAGAGATTGTCTTTCTGACGACCGGCGTCGGCGCCGCCCAGACCACGTATGGCTGCATCAACAGCCATTATTTCGATCCCACCAAGCACGTGGACGGGACGAAGGGATTCTTCCGAACCAAGCAGGCCGGACGGACAGGACTCGGAACCGTGATGATCGATAAAAAAATCCGGGCCATCGTCGTTCTGGCGGAATTTCCCCACGGTGAAAATCCTTATGGCGCCGCCGACTGGGATAAGGTGAAACGCGCAGGGGCGAAGCTCGGAAAGGTCGTCCGGGAGGTCGATCCTCAATCACTCAAGATGTACCGCAAGGGGAGCGCGGGACTTATCGCCTTCATGAACAAGCAGGAATACCAGTCGCTGCCCGTGAACAATTATCAGTCGGGCTCCGATCCGCGGGCAGAACAGATCACGGGGAAATTCTTCGCCGAACACCTCTTCGATCACCGGGGGATGGACGGCTGCTTTCCCGGCTGCAACCTGCGCTGCACCAAAGGAGGATGGGTCACCCTGAGGTTCGGAGAGCACAAGGGACGCAGGGTATGGGTGGACGGCCCCGAGTATGAAACCGCCGCCGGCTTCGGTTCCAACATCGGCATGTGGAACGCAGAATTTATCATGGAGGCCAACTGGCATTGCGACAACTACGGGATCGATACGATCACCACGGCCGTCACGATCGCCTTTCTCATGGAGTGCACCCAGCGGGGATATCTGACGCAGGAGGATGCGGACGGCCTGACGCTGACCTGGGGTAACGAAGAGGCGGTCCTCAGGTTCATTCGCAATCTCGCCCATGGGGAGACGGAATTCACCCGGACGGCAGGTCGGGGCATGCTGCCCCTGGTCGACTGGATCGCCGCCCGCTATGTCCTGAGAAGCGGTAAGACGGAGCCCCGTTTGGAGCTTATGCGATTTGCCATGCAGACCAAGGGGCTGCCCTTTTCTCTCTACCGGACCCACCGCTCCCTTTCCATGCAGGGTTCATACGCCGCCGCAAGCGACATCGGGGCGCACCACGCTGCGGCCTGGCTCATCAAGGTCGACCTTCTGGGCGCCTTCCCTTCCCTTCAGGACAAGGCCCGGGCGCTCATCACCTATCCGCGGGTCCGCCTGGGGAACGACAATCTCGGCTTGTGCAAGCTCCCCTGGGTGGATGTCTTCAACCCCGAATCGGAGAAGATGAAGGATACGGACAAGTTCATCAATCCCGCCTCGCAGGAGATCTATGCGGATTTCTACAACGGGATGCTGGGAACGGATCTCGCCTGGGAGGAGATCTTCGCACAGACGGATCGGGACATCAACCTGCAGCGGGTTATGAACGTCATGATCTTCGGCAGGGAAACGGGAAAACAGGACTGGATACCGGAGAGGGCCATCGGGCCCACCGACGATGACCTCTACGAAGCCGAAAAGGAGTATAACGACGGGGAACTCTGTCGTTTCCTGGAAAAATCCCCGGAAGAGATCAAGGATCTGCCGACCACGGAAAAGCGGGAACTCCTGATGAAACACCGCAAGCAGCAGCTCCGCGAACTGATCCAGGCGTACTATCGGGAAAGAGGCTGGACCCCATCCGGCATTCCGACCCCCGCCACCCTGAAGCGGATCGGTCTGTGGGATTTCCTGACTGAAGAAGCCAGGACAAAGATAGGGACTCTGGCGGGTTGAGACTCTATTGGAAAAGACGTGACTGCGGGTTTGGTCTTACAAGGAGGCGGTGATGGAGAAGTGGTTAAGAATAACCATCGGCGATCTGTTGGATGAGGTGGCCTTACGATTCCCTGACCGGGAGGCGCTGATCGACATTCCCCAGGGCCGGAGATATTCATATCAAGAACTTCTAAAGATCGTCAACCAGTTGGCCAGGGGATTTCTGAAACTCGGCATCACAAAGGGAGAACACCTGGCACTTTGGACAACCAACCGCTCTGAGTCGATCATCACCGAGTTTGCCGCAGCAAAGATCGGCGCCGTCCTGGTGAACGTGGATGCGAACGCCCAACCCCGGCAGTTGGAATACCTGCTCCGACAGTCCGATTCCCAATCCCTCATCATGTCTGAAGGAACGAAGGGGGCGGAAACTATCGAGATGATCCGTCAACTCTGCCCCGAGATGGACGTTTCCGAGCCGGGGCAGCTGAATTGCAGCGCCCTGCCTGGGCTGAGACGTCTCATCTTGATATCGGACGGCAACCGCCGGGGGATGATGACCTGGAACGGGATACTGGAGGCGGGAAGGGATGTTCCGGCTGGGCTGCTGTCCGAACGACAGAGCTCCTGTCATGAAGACGACGTCGCCACACTCCTTTACACCTCCGGAACAACCGGGGCTCCGAAAGGAGTGATGTCGTCGCACTTCGGGATCATCAATACCACTCTGGCCAGCGCCGAAAATCAGAAACTGACCGAAAAGGATAGGCTTTGTCTGTCTGTCCCGTTATCTCACATGTTCGGATGCATCTGCGTTACTATGGCAGGAGTCATCAAGGGGGCCGCCCTCGTCATTCCTTCTGAGTCCTTCGATCCGCGAAAGGTCCTTGAGGCGATCGCCAAAGAGCGCTGTACAACGATTTACGGATCCCCCAGCGCTTTTATCGCCATGATGGAGGACCCGGAATATAAGACATTCAATCTCCGGTCCCTACGGACCGGGATCATGGGAGGCGCCCAATGTCCTCTGGAAGTGATGACAAGGGTTGCTGAAGAGATGGGGGCAAGGGAAATCGTCATCGGTTATGGCCAAACAGAAGCCTCCTCCTGGATCACGATGACCCGGCCGGACGATCCGCTGGCATTGCGGGTCTCCACAGTCGGAAGACCTCTCGCCAATGTGCAGGTAAAGCTGATCGATCCTTTGACCGGCCGGGAGGTTCCGGCCGGCGCCATCGGCGAGATCTGCGCCAGGGGACTCAATATGAAGGGCTACTACAAGATGCCGGCCGCCACGGCCAATGCCATCGATTCCGAGGGATGGCTTCATACCGGAGACCTCGGTACCATGGACGACGATGGCTATGTGAGGACAACCGGCAGATTGAAGGAGGTGATCGTCAGCGGCGGTGAGTCGATCTATCCCACCGAAATTGAAGAAATACTCTTCACCCATCCCAAGATCTCCAATGTCCAGATATTCGGGGTTCCAAGCAAGACGGCAGGCGAAGACGTGGCTGCATGGATCAAGCTGGAAGAAGGAGTTTCAGCCACCGAGGAAGAAATCCTTCACTATTGCCGCGAGAAACTTCCCGATTCCCGACTGCCCCGCTATATAAAATTTGTCAGGGAGTTTCCCATGACCCTCCTGGGCAAGATCCAGAAATTCAGAATGAGGGAGATCGCCATCAAGGAGTACGGATTGGATAATACATCTGGTTCATCTCCAGGAGTATAGTATTCTTCTCCCTCATCAAGATCTTTTATTGATAATCGTTTCTGGTTCTGATAAATTACCTGATGTTAAAATTCGGGAGTGTTTCCCGATGTCAGACAGGGACGCAATGCTGGTAGCCATCCACAGTCAGAACCCCCAGGCGCGTTTAATCCGCAGAGCGGCGGAGATCATCAAGAGCGGGGGGATCATCATCTACCCGACCGATACGGTGTACGGGATGGGGTGCGATCTGTTCAACAAACGGGGAATCGAAAGGATTTACGAGATCCAGCGCCGCAACCGCAAGCAGCCTCTGAGCTTCATCTGCTCCGATCTCAAAGACATCAGCCGCTATGCGCGGGTTTCTGATGAGGCCTACAAGATCATGAAGCGCCTCCTCCCCGGACCTTACACCTTCATTCTCGAAGCCTCCCGAATCGTCCCCAAGATCATCCTCCCCAAACGCAGACTACGGGTATCCGGATCCCCGACAACCGGATCTGCCATGCCCTCATCGCCGAGATGGGCTCTCCCGTCATCAGCACCAGCGTCAAGGACGAAGGCGGCGAACTCCTCAGCGATCCCCGGATGATCGAAGA
>PNOO01000057.1 GCA_013824905.1 Syntrophus sp. (in: bacteria)
TAGCCAATTGGGTTTCGCGCAACCAGGTCCCGGGAGCGATCCTGCCCGAAACAATCGCTTCGCGGATACGTCCCGCTACCTGCTCTGTGGTGCCTCTTGGCCCAACAAGGTTATCGATACTGTCGATGCCGGCGTCCATCCCTACCCCTGGTATCATCTGGTTCCGGTGCTACCGCATTTTCGCATTAGGGACTTCGGTCAATCACACATTGTATACATTATGCAATATGCCGTTCAGATTATAGTGGGCTTTTCTACTTGTCAAGTATTTTTGGAAAAAATGTATTGGAAAATCGGATCTCCGGCGCGACTTGTCGTTCTTCCGGGTCTAGGGAGTTTCCGGTCAGGAAAGGGATGCGCCTGAAGGATGTCCTCTCTTGTTTTTATTGAAGTCGAGGTTTTCTGTGGATGTAATTCTGTACCACCTTACATCTGGTAATACACACAGTGTGCTCTATAAATGATGAGATCTGCCTAGCGTTGAGGGCATTCAGGATCGAATGATTTTGAAATACTTTTGGATGGTCTCACCCTTTTTCCGCCCAATCCCGGCTCAGGAGTGCCGCCTGCTCCAGAACCAGCTCGGTTGCGCGCGCCTGTTTGTCCGGCGGGTAGCCGTAGCGTCGAAGAATCCGTTTGATCATCACCCGCATCTGCGCCCGGACATTTTCACGGACGGTCCAGTCGATCGTGACGTTATTCCGGATGGTCTTCAGGAGTTCCTGGGCGATGGTGCGCAGCGTCTCGTCGCCTAAGACCTTCACGGCGCTGTCGTTCGTTTCAAGGGCGTCATAAAAGGCGACTTCATCCTCCGTCAGCCCAATTTCTTCTCCCCGTCGGTCGGCCTCCCGCATGTCTTTGGCCAGGGCGATCAGTTCCTCAATGACCTGCGCTGCCTCGATGGCGCGGGCTTGGTAGCGCTTGATGGCGTTTTCCAGCATTTCGGCGAAGGACTTGCCTTGAACGATGTTCTTCCGGCTTCGCCTCTTTACCTCTCCGTCCAGCAGTTTGCGGAGCATCTCGACGGCCAGGTTCCGCTGGGGCATTCCCCGGACCTCCGCCAGGAACTCCTCAGAAAGGATTGAGATGTCGGGCTTTTTGAGTCCGGCTGCGGCGAAGATGTCAATCACCTCATCGGATGACACAGCCTTGGAAACAATTTGCCGAATGGCATGATCAATTTCGTCGGAGCTGCGTCGCCCTTCCACCGCGCTCTTGCCGAGAACGGCCTTCATGGCCTGGAAGAACGCCACATCATCCCGGATAGCGAGCGCCTTTTCGTGCGGTACAGCCAGCGCGAACGCCTTCGACAGATCGACCACGGCCTCCGAAAGTCGGCGCTTACCGTCTGGCTGCGAGAGGACATGTTCCTGGGCCGCAGGCAGGATCGAGAGCCGCTGCTGCGGGTCCCTGGATTTCCACTTGGACCAGTCGAATCCGTGGAAGATGCCGCAGCAGATCTCGAATTTTTCCAGCATTACGATTACGGCCTCGTCCTGATCGATGGCTGCCTGGCCCTGGCCGCCGCTCTCCGTATAGTTTGCCAGGGCGGACTTCAGCTCATGGGCCAGCCCCAGGTAATCCACCACGAGACCGCCCGGCTTGTCCTTGAAAACCCGGTTCACCCGCGCGATGGCCTGCATGAGGCCGTGGCTGCGCATGGGCTTGTCCATATACATCGTATGCAGGCAAGGGGCATCGAATCCGGTCAGCCACATATCGCGGACGATGACGATCTTGAACGGGTCATTGGGGTCCTTAAATCGTTTCGCCAACGTCTCCCGGCGCGCCTTGGTGCGGATATGCCCCTGCCATTCCACCGGATCGGCTGCGGAACCCGTCATGACGATCTTGATGGATATCTGGTTGTTATTGTGCTTGTCGTTCTCGTCGTCATCATGGTGATGATCACGATCATTCTGATGGTCCTGTTTCCAGTCGGGCCGGATCGCGGTGATGGCGTTGTAGAGCTCCACGCAGATACGGCGGCTCATGCCGACGATCATCGCCTTGCCGTCCATCGCCTCCAGGCGGCCCTCGAAATGCTTCACTAAATCTTCGGCGATCAGCCGGACACGCTTCTCCGCGCCGACAAGGGCCTCCAGTTGCGCCCATTTGGTCTTGAGCTTTTCCTTGCTCTCGACCTCCTCGCCTTCGGTCACCTCCTCGAATTCCGGATCGATGCGCGGGCGTTCGGATTCCTTCAGTTCCAGTTTCGCCAGACGGCTCTCGTAATAGATCGGAACCGTCGCCCCATCCTTGACGGCCCGTTCGATGTCGTAGATGCTGACGTAATCGCCGAAGACCGCGCGGGTGTTCTTGTCGGAAAGTTCGATGGGCGTCCCCGTGAAACCGATGAACGACGCCTTCGGCAGGGCTTCGCGCATGTGCCGGGCAAAGCCGTCGATGAAGTCGTACTGGCTGCGGTGGGCCTCATCGGCGATCACTACGATGTTCCGTCGGTCCGAGAGGAGCGGGTGCTGGTCTTCGCCCTCAGCGGGGAAGAACTTCTGCACCGTCGTGAACACCACGCCGCCGGAGGAGACCTGGAGAAGTTCCCGCAGGTGTTCCCGGTTTCGGGCTTAAAACGGTTCCTGACGCAGCAACTCATGACAACGGGCGAAGGTACCGTAAAGCTGCTCGTCCAGATCGTTCCGGTCGGTAATGACGACGATTGTCGGATTTTCCATGGCCGGGTGGAGCACGACCTGCCCGGCGTAGAAGGCCATCGTCAAGCTCTTGCCGGAACCCTGCGTATGCCAGATCACACCGACGCGCCGATCGCCCGGCTTGGCGTCCTTCTGTCGCCTGGCAAAGTAGGCCCCTTCTTCCTGTACCTCGGTCCGCTCGGACACGGTCATGCAGGCGCGGAGGGTTTCGGCAAGGGCCACGTTCACCGCATGGTACTGGTGATAGCCGGCCATTTTCTTGATGAGGACCCCGCCACCGGTATCCTCGAAGACGATGAAGTGCCGGACCAGGTTCAGAAACCGCCGCTTGTCGAAAACGCCCTCCAGAACGACCTGCAACTGCGGCAGGGAGGCATCGGCCAGGGTCTCGCCTTCGATGGTCCGCCAGGGCATGAACCATTCCTTATCGGCAGTCAGGGTCCCGATCCGGGCCTGGACGCCATCGGAGATGACCAGGGCTTCATTGAACGCAAAAAGTGAAGGGATCTGTTGCTTGTAAGTCTGAAGTTGGTTGAAGGCTGACCAGATCGTGGCGCTTTCCGTGGCGGCATTCTTCAGCTCGATCACTGCGAGCGGCAGACCATTGACGAAGAGAACGATGTCGGGCCGTCGCTCGTGCTGATCCTCCACAACCGTGAACTGGTTGACCGCGACAAACTCATTGGCATCCGGCGTTTCATAGTCCAGGATACGGACAAGATCGCCGCCAATGGAGCCGTCGGGGCGTTGATACTCCACCGGTACGCCTTCGACCAGATACTTATGGACGATATGATTGTTAGCAACGAGAGATGGCGTATCCGGCCGGGCCAGTTTGCGGAATGCCTCTTCCAATGCATCGGCCGGCACCTGTGGGTTCAATCGCTGTAAGGCCTGCCGCAACCGCCGCTCCAGAATGACCTGTCCGTAATTATTACGTTCGGCCTGCAACTCACCGGGGGCGATTTCCAGACCGGACAGGATCGTATAGTCCATGCTTTCCAGCCAGGCGAGGGCGGCTTGCTCAACAATTGATTCGGTAAAAGCCTTACTCATATACGCACCAGTCCCGGCTTAAGGCCTAAACGTTCCCGAAATTCCACAGGAATATCATTCCAATGTTCCACAAGCAAATCAACGAGCTGTCGGCCGTTGATCAGACCGATTCGTGGAAATCCTGGTTCGAGTGCAACATCAGCAGCGTTTTTTTGAAATTCGGATGTGGTGATAAATGCCCCTTGCCCACCGAAAGGGATGGCTTGTCTTAATTGACGGACAATGTTTGCGCTGATCTTCGCGCCTATTTTGTAACGCTTGGCTTGCACAAATACTTTGACTTTTGCCAGGTTGGCAACATTGAGCTCACCTATTGCATCCACACCACCATCACCACATTTACCCGTCACCTCGGAACCTTCGAAGCCTAACGCTGTTAGGAGATGACCTACTAGGATTTCAAATTCCTTATCATCAAGCTGAAGCACTTGGTCTAGGACTGCACGATATGGATCGTATATTGCGGAAATCTTTTTCGGTTCGGGGGATGTCTTACCAATCGCTTCCAAGAATTCGTCACCTTGAGAGATAGCGAAGACGGTCAGAGAGGATCTGATGGTATTTTGAAATGGTACCGAGAAATCACCTCTGCGAAGACGTTCAGGTGACCAACTCACCTTACGGCGTTGTGGAAAAGGACAACCATCATTTCCTGTGAAGTGGTCGTAAGATGGATCTTTTGCTACAATCCCATACCGAAGCCATTCTGTATCGGCATCAGGCGTAACAATATAATCATCAGCTTTTATCTCCAAGAGGAAGCGAGCAATCTGTCCCACCTGTTGACCGATTACAATATTGCTTTCCTCCTCGGGATGTGAAGCGCGGTATACAGTGGCGAGATCCTCACGATTAGTAATACCAGCCAAATCTTCCTTTATCCCATAGCTTATTGCGATGTAACCGCCTGAAACGAAGTTGTTCGTATACTTGCCGAACTCTGCGCGAACGCACCAGACATTACTCATTCTGTAATCCTCCTAATTACATACTTGGCACGCCTACCCACTCGACAGGGATAGTCCTCTCCACATAATAGGATTTGCTAGTGCGAGTATACTTGTCTTCAACAAAAAATATCGTTAATGCATTTTCCCTAGACTCGGACAGTAAAGTGGATTTTTATGCACAATGGCTGCATCGATCTTTGCGCAAAGTAATTCGCTAAGGTCTTCTTCTCGATCTATTGCATACACAAACTCTTCAAGCCTGCAAAGAACTATGATTTTATCCCGCAGAGCTTCCTTGCAATCATTAATGGCTGCGGGAGAGTAATCAGAGTAAGAAATAAATATACCTCCAGCCATTGCACGGCTGAATACTCGAACAACGTGGGAGGCAACCTTCTCACGTCCCAGCGTTTCCTGTTCCCATTTCATCTCGACCAAGTAAAGCTGTCCCCTGAGCTTAATGACCCCATCAATTTGTTCGATAACTCCACTTCCGGGATTACCTTTCAGCGTAATGGCATCAGTCACAGAAATACCGCTGAACTTGAAGTAGCGATTTAGGACATTCTCTGTCGCTTTGCCGCGTTTGTATGGGTTGGCCTCGCCAAAGAGGGCAAAGAGATCATTGCGGATCGCTGCCGTCTCTTCCTTATGTTTCCTCAAGACTTCAGCCTTTCGAGATTCCTCCACCATCCTTATTTTACGTTCTCGTTCACGTTCCAGACTCATCTTTGTGAATGCGTCTTTAACGCCAACAAGTTCACGAATTTGAGCTACATAACCGCGCGCTGCAGCTTGATCATTTTCCCAACACACAGAGAAATCTTGGAATTCAGTTACACGCTTCAGAATTTCCCGTCTCTCACGCAGACTGCGCTCACCGATTTCATTCAATTTGGTGAGCAATTCTCTGGCAACTATAGGTTTTTTGAAGCTATCTTTGTCAGTTTTGAGGAGAGAATCGTACGGCAGTAACAAGGCTCGGTCTACACCTGCACCTTGGAAAAAAACCAACAGGTCTTTCTTCGATTTACATAGACGCGGCAACGCATCAATCAAGAGAGCAAGAAGTTCGGGAGGATAATGAAATATTATATTCATCGCCCATTCTCCGTCACTGGCAAGCAGATCGTGACAAGAGCACAAAATTCTTTAAGTTTTTCCGGATCTATCTTGCTTGTATCATATTGATACAGGACATGTTGGGGTTTCCGGTGGTCTGATCCCGCTGGTGGCACACCAAGCATTGTTTCCAAGTCACCAGGAATCAGTTGCACACACAAGGTCAGCTTTGCGTCTTTCGAGTCCTTAATCAGCTGATTGATGTCTTCGTGCTCATCTCTGTCATTATCATCGTCGTGAATAACCGCATGAGATACGCCAAGACGGCTGAGGAGATTCATGAAGCGATGAATGTTGTATTTCCCGATGCAGTCGAGGACGTACAGTCCGCAATCCGCGTTCTTGATTTTACCGTCACCAATAAGCCGATTGATTAATGCAACTTCAGTCGGACCTTCTACCAACAAGACATGATTAGCAAAGAACACACTTGAACGATCCGGGTTAAGCCAGAGAAAATGTTTGACTGCCTCCATTTCTGGTTTGGCATCATCCTCGTGCAGTTTCTTCTCCATCTTCGGGTACTTCATTGCAATCGCCGTGATGGCCTGATTAGCGTCCACAATTGCAGTCCACGCAGCATCGTCAATCTGAAACTTTTCAACTGTACCCGCCGACCGACAAAGTCGCACAATCGAAGGAATATCAGCTGCATTCTTGCTGACGAAGTGAGGTGAATGAGTCGCACACACAACTTGCCAGTGCTCATGCGATGCAACCGCCATGAGGCTGCGCGCCAGTATTTCTTGCTGGGGTGGATGGAGAAACGCCTCTGGCTCCTCGAAGAGCACAAGATTCATAGAAGGTGAGAAGTCCTTGGCTTTCTTTGGCGCCTTTTTACCGACATATTTCGACCCAAGCTGAATCAACGAGTAAATGAAGTGTCGTTGGAACCCCGATCCGTAGTAGTCGATGCCTTGTGGCTTACCATGGAACTGGTCCAACAAATCCCAGCCAAGCATCGACTTGATGATCTCCGCTGCGGACGGTGGTGGAAACTTGAGCTTGAATTCTGAATCCCACGGCTTTAGAAGCTTGTTCAGTTCGGCCTCGAATCCCGACAAAGAGCGATCATCTGCTGTCTTCTCGTCACGTATGGATTTCGAGAACTTATGCACGTTGGCAGAGAATTCGCTGTACGCTTTCCCCGCCTCGACGACGTCGCTCATGATATCCGTCAGTAAATCTCGAAGCGCCGACGGACCACTGAGCTTTGCGTGCTCGTCTACTTTGCTGATTGCGGGTATGTATATGAGATCTCCGAATTTGCCACTCTGCACATTTTTTGCGCCGTAGAAAGGTTCATTCGACAGCGTCCCATCATTCACGTATCCAAATATTGATCCGGTGGCAGGCTTCCCGTCGTGTGTCTTCGATGTTGTTTGAAAGTACTTCCTGACACAAAGCCGCTTCGACGGCATTTTGTATTCATCGGCGAGAGACCCATGCTCTGCATCCGACAGCGTAAATAACAGCTCGACCCACGAGTCGTGGTCAACGGTAGCGATAAAGGGGAAATCATTTTCCTTCTTGAATTTGAAGCCATCCTTCTCATAGAACGCCCGAATCGCATCGATGACACTGCTTTTACCGGCATTGTTGGGCCCAACAAGCAGGGTGTAGCTCTTCAGCGTAATCTCTTGGTCTACTATCCCGCGAAAGTTGTGAATCTTGATTTCTATCAGTTTCATGCCACGACCTTCCCCACAATGCGCTCCGCATCCTTCATCCGCAACTCGCCGGAGATAAGCTTCAGCAGCAGCGTGTCACGCAGGGCGGCGAGAGTATGCGATTGCATCATCGCGGCCTTGATCCGGTTAAACATTGGCGAGACAAGATTGCCGAAACGCTGGAACAGGGGCGAGTCGAGGTCTGGGGTGGAGATGCTGTACTTATCGAGGCTAGTTGCTGGTACGCGTTGTCGGCCGCTCGAACCCGTCATCTGTTGGATGGCGAATGTGCGGAACTCGTCAGTGCGGGCCAACAAATATGCGAACGGTGGCGGAATCGCGCCCTTGGGCCGAAGCACGATGTACTCCGTTGAGCCCCAGCCCACTTCACCGTTGGCGAGAAAGTCAACGAACGCCGTCTTGCCGTTTTCAAGGCAGGGCGTAATTCGTGCAACCAACGTATCACCGTTTTCAAATTTCATCCCCGACCCCATCTCACGCATCACCCAGGCTTCCGGCGATGGCCCCTGTATCGGCATGTTGGCCATATCAAGGTATGGGGCAAGCGCGCCCTTCGTGAGCGACCGCGATGGATTGACGTGCATGACTTCTGGCAACCGGCGCACCCGCCACTCTTTCGGAATTTCCCCAAATTCCGAATCCTCGAAGGAATCTGGAAAGAGGTCGGCTATTTTCTTGGGCAGGCCGTGGTCGCGGCCTGCGGACTTGGCGCGGACCGGGTCAAAGTCCACGAACCAGCTCTTAAAGACAGCCTGTGCCATGGCTTCCAGAGTTCGGTTCATCTTCCGGTTTAGCTCGATCTTGTCATCCAGTGTGCCGAGGATATGGGCGATGGCCTGCTGCTCTTTGAGCGATGGTGGGTAGTAGATCGTCACATCGCCAAGAATCTTGGTGTTAAGCGATGGCATAGTCGCACCCACCGCTATTTGTCTAATGTGCTCTTGAAATGTCGGCAGCCCGAAAAACC
The DNA here is from genome assembly GCA_013824905.1 of Syntrophus sp. (in: bacteria). Taxonomy (GTDB): domain Bacteria; phylum Desulfobacterota; class Syntrophia; order Syntrophales; family UBA5619; genus JAKAFS01. Next base: position 8,456 of record PNOO01000057.1, read on the forward strand.
AAGATAAGAAGCCGGGATCGATCTTCTTCAGGTCTGGGCGCACGCGAAGACATCGACCTGAGAACAGCCAGCCATTTTCCGCTGGATGTACGATTGCCCGTCGATCAACTGATCCAACTCGGCTGAAAACGATATCGCCAGTAATGAGTGTATACCGCGAAAGTCGCTTTCCGTCTTTGTTGGTGACCCGTGGAAGGTCGCTATGAATGATCCGATTCTCGCCTAAATGCTCAACAGTGATGATCGGAGTGCCGTACTCCACGTAGTCACTCGCGTGTAGTTGGCTGCCGAAGGGGCCAGTCTGAATACCAACATTGGGAAGGCAAAGATCAGCGAGCGGCGCCTTGGCGAACTTGGCAGACATAGGACCATAGACGGTAGCGACGACATCACCCGCCATGTCCGTTTTCCTCTAGGTTGGCCCGGCGAGGGCTCGCGTTATTTTGCGGCTTTTTTTTCATGTCCACGGCATGGACACGTTCAGAAAACGTGTCTACAAAACAAATAAACATCGACACGTTATTGTTTCGTGTCGATGTCCTCGACATATTATTTCGACAGCAGTCCATACAACTCCACGTTTAAATAGAAAATTTATGCCTCCTTCACAATTTTCCCGAATGGAAGCCGATTTTTCGTCTTGGTTTGATTGGCGGCAACATCAGTTGCCGGATGGCATCGAAAACCGCCTTGAATTGTATGTCGTACTTCTTTTCCAACGTGGCAAGTTTTCTGGCCAGCTCTGCATTCGAAGAGAGCATCTGTCTAAGCCTGACGAATGATCGCATAATTTCAATGTTGACCTTGATTGCTCTTTCGCTGTTCAGCACACTGGAAAGCATCGCCACGCCCTGCTCGGTAAAGACATAAGGTAGGTATTTCCGGTGCGTTCCACGTCCGATCTTTAAGGTCACAATTTGTGACCTTAAAAGTTCAGCCTCCTCTGCTGTCAGTTGGAACATGAAATCTGCCGGGAATCGTTCAATGTTGCGCTTGATCGCCTGGTTTAGAACTTTTACTTCCACATCGTAAAGTTCAGCCAGATCACTATCCAGCATCACCTTTTCTTTACGAATCAGCAGAATCTTTCTTTCGATGGTCTCAACCGGAATAAGTGACTTCATGGTTCCTCCATCTTTTAAGGTCACAATTTGTGATCTCAAAATATCCCGCTATCCCCCATAGCCGATGCCCTTCAGGTTCACCCAGATGAGCTTGTCAAGTTTGGCGGACTCCTCCATCTGCCCGCGCAGCTCAGAGGTCAGGCGGGCCATCTTCTCCTCGAACGGCTCGCCGTCGTCCTCGATCGCGGCTACGCCGACGTACCGGCCCGGCGTGAGGATGTGCCCGTGATGGCGGATCTCGTCCAGGGTGGCGGATTTGCAGAAGCCGGGGATGTCCTGGTACCCCTCACCTTTTCCCTCTCCCGCAAGGAGAGAGGGTTTCCCTCGCCAAGCGTGATAGGTATCGGCGATCTTGCTGATATCCTCATCGGTCAGGTCGCGATGGACCCGATCAATCAGCGTGCCGAGTTTGCGGGCATCAATGAAAAGGGCCTGACCGCGACGGTCCCGGAAATGGCCATTCTTCTTGTCGCGGGCGATGAACCAGAGGCAGACGGGAATTTGTGTCGAATAGAAGAGCTGGCCGGGCAGGGCGACCATGCAGTCCACGAGGTCCGCCTCGATGATGGTCTTGCGGATCTCACCCTCGCCGGATTGGTTGGAGGACATGGAACCGTTCGCCAGGACGAAACCCGCCATGCCGGTGGGGGCGAGATGGTAAATGAAATGCTGCACCCAGGCATAGTTTGCATTCCCGGCGGGCGGGGTTCCATATTTCCAGCGTTTATCGTCTTTGAGCGTCTCGCCTCGCCAGTCGCTGTCGTTGAATGGCGGATTAGCCAGGACATAATCGGCCTTGAGGTCCGGGTGCAGGTCCTGGTGGAAGCTGTCGGCATGTTCCTTTCCAAGGTTGTTTTCAATCTGGCGGATGGCAAGGTTCATCTTGGCCAGTCGCCAGGTGGTGTGGTTGGATTCCTGTCCGAAGATACTGACATCGGCTTTTGCTTTTCCCCCATTGCCGTTACCATTGGCATGGGCCTTGACGAACTCGACTGATTGGACGAACATGCCTCCCGAACCGCAGCAGGGATCGTAAACCCGTCCCTTATAGGGGGCGAGCATCTCCACGAGGATACGAACGACGCAACGAGGTGTGTAGAACTGGCCGCCTTTTTTGCCCTCGGCGCTGGCAAACTGGGAAAGGAAGTATTCGAACGCGCGTCCCAGGATGTCCCGGGAGCGATTTTCCTCGTTTCCGAGCAGCAGGTTCCCGATCAGATCGATGAGCTGGCCGAGGCGCTGTTTGTCGAGGCGCGGATGGGCGTAATCCTTGGGAAGCACGCCTTTGAGGGAGGGGTTGTCGCGCTCGATTGCGAGCATCGCCTCGTCGACGGTCTTGCCGATGGTGGGCTGTTTGGCGGCGGCCTTGAGGTTCGACCAACGCGCCTCCTTGGGGACCCAGAAGATGTTGACGGCCCGGTATTCGTCCGGGTCTTCCGGATCGGCGCCCTGGGCGCGTTCGGCATCGAGTTTGGCGTGCTGCTCTTCGAAGGCGTCGGAGATGTATTTGAGAAAGATCAGTCCGAGGACGACATGCTTGTATTCGGCGGCATCCATGTTGGAGCGGAGCGCATCGGCCGCCTGCCATAATTCCCGTTCAAAACCGAGATTGGCTCCATTGTTGTTTTTGGCCATGTCAGCTTTTCCTCTGCTCATCAGTTATCAAACAGCATGCGCCCCGGTTGAATCGATCCGGGGCATCAATCATTTATGCTTACTGTCAAGTGGTTGGTGGGGGGAGTATAAGTAAACAATATGGATATGTCAAAAGAAATCATCGGCAGAATATGTACCACGCCAGCCGTTATATTACTAATATTTTGCATGAGGCAGGGAATTTTAATAAAGACGATATGAACCAAGCGCTTCGGTATAATTCAAAAAGTAAATTATCAAGGTTTCTCTCCCGTTCAATCCGAATTCAGTGATTTGTCGAAATCGACCGCCTTGAACATTTGTATTTGTTGTCAGTAAAATGAGTATGATAAAGTATCAATAAAGATGGGATGAGGTTCATCGTCTCCGGTTCGAGATACATGAGCGTATGGTCTCAAGCCATTCCGGTCGCCCTGCCCTTCCCCGCATGGATGACAG
>PNOO01000058.1 GCA_013824905.1 Syntrophus sp. (in: bacteria)
ATAATCCTCGATGATGTTGATGCACACCTTGTCCACTATCTCGAGCGCCACGGGAAGGATGCCGATCTCGAATATTCTGGCGATGGTCTTTCCCGCATCGCTCAGGTTTTTGTAGGCGGCCTGAAGCGTCCTTTTCGTTTCGGGAAGGGGAATCAGTTTGAACGTCATTTCGGTGATCAGTCCCAGGGTGCCTTCCGAGCCGCAGAACAGTTGCGTGAGGTTATATCCTGACACATTCTTGAGGGTCTTTCCTCCGGTGCGCATGATCTCTCCGGAGGCGAGGACGACCTCCACCCCGAGGAGATAGTCCTTGGTGACACCGTACTTCACCGCCCGAGGCCCCCCCGCGTTTTCGGCGACATTCCCCCCCATGGTCGAAACGGCCATGGATCCGGGATCCGGAGGGTAATACAAACCCTGTTTTGCGAGCTCTTTCTGGAAATCCATGTTGATGACGCCCGGCTGAACGACTGCGACCCGGTTGACCTTATCGATTTCGAGGATCTTATTCATCTTGGTGAAGACCAGGGCGATCCCCCCCCGGACGGGCACGGACCCCCCGGCGAGGTTGGTCCCCGCCCCACGGGCCGTGACCGGGATCTTCTCCCGCGATGCCACCTTCATGATCCGTGAGACCTCTTCCGTGCTGACCGGCAGGAGCGCCACGTCGGGCATCCCCTGAACCGTATAGGAGTCGTACGAATACAGCAGAAGGTCTTCCTGATTGTCGAAGTACCTCCCCTCTCCCACCATCGCTTTCAGTTCGTCTTTTACTGTTTGATCCAGCATCTCCGCTCATCCCCCTTCTTGTTAGGGAACTTATTTTTCAAGGCATTGTCTCGATTAAAAGCAATTGCGGGGCTATCCGTTTTAAGAAAGATGACTTCAAACGAATAGCCCCTGCATACGTCCGTTCAAGCGCCGATTTCGCCCGATTCCCGGGTGTCTTATTTCCCGGTCTTAACCTGTTTCACGATCTCCTTGAATTCCTTCTCGGTAATCACGCGGCGCAAATCATGAGAGCGTCGCTTGATCCGCTTGAGGATCTCCATCTTCTTGTCGTCGTCGATCTTGAGACGGAGCTTCTCCGCCCAGACCGCGATGTTATCCAAGCCGCTTTTCTTGCCCATGATGATTTCCGGCAGGGTGTGGCCGACAAACTCGGGACGGACGGGAAACACGGTCGTCGGATTATCCTTGTAGGCGTTCCGGTACCACCCGGTGACGATCCCCGATTCGACGGTAAAGGCTTTATCGCCGACAAAGGGTCGCTGCGGCGGAACCTCCAACCCGGAAATCTTCATCACGAGCTTGGAGAGCTCGTTGATCTTCTTGAAGTTGATGCCGACATCGATCCCGTACATCGTCAAGAGCGCCATCGCCGTCTCTTCCATGGCGGCGTTTCCGCACCTCTCGCCGATCCCCCCTACGGTGGAATGGATCACCTCCGCTCCCGAGAGAACGGCCATGATCGTATTGGCCACGCCGAGACCGAAATCCGAGTGGAAATGGACCTCGATCGGTTTCTTCACCCGCTCTTTCACCTTGCGGGTGAAGTAGCTTGCGGCCTGGGGAGACAATACGCCGAAGGTATCGACCAGCGTGAAGGCGTCCATGTGCCCCTCTTTAGCCACCCGGTCCACCAGGTTGAGCAGGAAGTCCATATCGGCCCGCGTCCCGTCGATCGTGAAGAAGACCGTGTAAAGACCCTCCTTTTTAGCGCAGGCCGTCGCCTTGATTGACAGCTCGATCGCCTTCTCGAGGGGCCACTTGTAGGCCTGCTTGACCATGTGGGCGCTTACGGGAATTTCAATGACGACCCCGCTCACGCCGCAGTCCGCCGCCCGCTTCACATCGTCCACGATGCAGCGGCTGAAGCAGAAGATCTCCGGGCCGAGATTTCTTTTCACGATCTCCCGGATCGCCGCTTCATCCATGGGGGAGACGGCCGGCATTCCCGTCTCGATACGGTGAACGCCCGCTTCCGCCAGCTTTTCGGCAATCCGCACTTTATCTTGCTTACGATAAATAATCCCTGCCTGCTGTTCGCCGTCGCGCAGGGTGACATCATGTATCCTCACCTTCTTGGGAGGCTTGAAACCCTGCGTGACCTCCTCCAGGTAGTTCCAAGGACTCACGAACCAGTCATCCGTTTTCCAGGGGGTAGCCTTTCGATTCACCTTTTTTTTCATACGATCCTTCTCCTTCTCTCTTTGGTATCTGTACGTATGGAATCCTTACCTCATGGCTTCTTCCATGTGCTCCATCAGGGTAAAGACGACAGGTCCGTCGCCGCTGACCAGGACATTTTCTTCCAGCCGGCAGGTCTGCCGCAGTCCCGGATGCCCGGCGAAGGTCTCCGCTGCAAAGTACATGTTCTCCTTGATCTCCGCCGGATAGTCGAGAGAATAGGCACGGGAGATCCACATCCCCTCGTAGAGGGTGATCCCGATACTGTGGGCGAACTGCTGCAGCGTGACGGTGCCGTACGTGTCGTCGTCGTACTTCGGGAAGCATTTGGCCACATCCGCCGTCGTGTTGCCCGGGCGGAGCTTGTCGATCGCCGCGTACATGGAGTCGTAGACTTCCCTGTACAGATCGATCTCCTGCTGGTTCATCTTCCCGGCGCACTTGAAGCACCGGACAAAATCGATGTAGTAACCGGAAGGCCCGACGGCGTTGATATCCACAATAACCAGGTCCCCCTGGCGGATCATCTTGTTCGTGGCCCACCGCCGGTAGGGGCTCGTGTTGCCCCCGGATGCCACGATGATATCGTAGATGATCTCGCAGCCTCTTTCGAGCATGAATTCATGAACCTTGCCTTCGATCTCTCGCTCGGTCACACCGGGCTTGAGCCATTCGTACTTGATGTGCCACATCGCCGCGTCGCCGATCGAGGCCGCCTGTTTGAGCAGTTCGATCTCATCGCGCGTTTTGACCACGCGGGCAGAGGAAATGGCCGGCCATCCGTTGACGATGTTGAGTCCGGCGTCCTTGAATGCCTGGAGAGAGGGCATATCCAGGTTGTCGATTCCGATCTTCTCTTTATCCACCTTGTGCGCCTTCAGGACGCCCATCACTCCCTCAACCATCTTCTTGGCCATGTGGGGCACGGCGCCCTCCGCCCACTGCCAGGTCATCGCCGGTCGGATGTTCTCTGACGGGATCCAGGGAAGATCGATCACCGCGCAATGGAGGTCCGATCCGGCCGTCTCGAAGAATACCGGATCCCCTCCCCGCGGCAGCACCACATACCGGATGTTGATGTTGTATTTCCAGTTCCCCTGGTAGGAACCGGTCACATACCGGATGTTCGCTCCGGCAAACAGAACGAGTGCGCCCAAGTCATGGATCTCCATCTGATCGCGGGTCTTCTGGAGACGTTCCTGGCGAAGGCGGTCGAAATCCACCCGGTACTGCCAGTCCGCTCCGGTTTGGCTGTAAAGACGCCGCGGATCCCACTCATGCGGTTTTTTAATGAACTCTGTGTTTAATTCATATCCCATCTCATTTTCTCCTTTCTTGCCTTATCGGCTATCTACTGGTTCATCCACTTTGAGCATGCATACCGTTTTCGGACCGCGCGTCCTGTCCGATCTTCCTTACCATCCGGGGGTTCGTCATAATGCTCATCATACCAGATGTCAAGTAAAACCTCCATTATGCCAACTCTTTGGCATGCGCCGAGTGACTGAAAATCCTGCCTTCTATCCCCTTATGAAACAAGGAGAGTTTCTAATCACCCGTATCCGGCGTTAGTCCTGCGGAACGGATGCCGTGGACGGCACAGATCTCATCGTTTTCCGAGGCATCACCCGATATACCCACGGCCCCGAGAAGATCACCCGAGTCGGATCGGATCAAGACGCCGCCCGGTACGGGGACCATACGTCCGCCGGACATATCGGAAAGGGCGCCGAAAAATGCAGGCATTTTTGCCGCACGCCTCGCGAGATCACGACCGCCGAACCCCATGCCCAAGGTTCCCCATGCCTTGCCCATGGCGATTTCGGGACGCAGCAGGCTGGATCCATCATCGCGTTTCAACACTTTGGTATGCCCCCCGGCGTCGAGAACAATGACAGTCAAGGGCGCCAGCTTGAGTTCCCTCCCCTTTTCCAAAGCCTTGTCCGCAATGAGGTCTGCATCGGACAGTGTCAGAGTCTTCATGATTATTCTCCTCTCAACTAAAAAAGAATGATACAAAAATAATTTACATGGGAAATAGGCCTTGTCGTCGGATGGCGCCCACTATACGCCATCCCTGGAAATTCCCGCCAACTGTTCATAGATTTTCATGACGACCGTTGCATCTTGCCCGTCCCAGCCGAGGGAACGGGCCTTGTGTAAGAATTGTTGATACAAGCCCCCCATGGGCAACATCACCCCCAGCTGTTTGGCGTTGTCCAAAATGACCCCCATGTCTTTGACGGCCACGCTGAGTTGCCCCTTCGGCTCGAAACGACCCGCCAGCATATCCTTTCCCCGGGCCGCGATCAGATCGCTGGACGCCGCACCGGAAGAGATCACATCGAACATGACATCGGGATCAAGGCCCGCCTTGATCCCCAGCACGAACCCCTCGATGGCCGCCGCCTGATTGAGATAGAGGATGTGGTTCACGACCAGCTTGAGCATGGCCGCATCGCCATTTTTTCCCACATACACCGTTTTCTTGCCGATTTGATCCAGGACCGGCTTGATGGTATCGAAGACCGACCTTTTTCCCCCCGCCATGAAAACCATGTTGCCGGTCCTGGCCTGAGCGGAGGAGCCGGAAATGGGAACATCCATCCAGTCAATCCCCCTTTTTGCCATCACTTCCGCCATGGCCGCTGTTTCCACCGGAGGAGACGTACTCAGGTCGATGACGATTCCACCCCGTTTTATACCCTCGCGGACACCCTCCTTCCCCTCCACGGCTTCTTGGACAATGGACCAGTTGGGTAGGGAAAGGAGGATGAGATCTGCGTCCGTAGCGGCTTCTTTCGGTGATTTTGCGGGCTTCATCCCCAGCGGGGCAAGTGCGGATATCTGCTTTTCGACAATATCATAACCCGTCACGGAATAGCCCGCTTTGAGAAGCAAGGTCGTAATGGGAGTCCCCATCAATCCAAGGCCGACCACCGCGATCTTTTTGATGTTCATCGATCAATCCCCCCTCAATATTCTACATCACCTGCCTGACCGTGCGGAACGACTCGCTGACCTCCTGACTCCCGCTTCCCACGAATCCAACCCTGACAGGACTCTATTTTTTCACACCGCCGTCACTGCCTTTGTTTGCTCTTTGAACGTGGCATGGGGATCCCTTCCTTCTTCCTGAGCAAATCCAGGACGCTACTCAACTCTCCCCCACTATCGGCTATTTTCTGTTCCGCCTCCAACTTCTCCATAATCGCCAACACACGGCTTAAATGCTTTCTCGTGACAATACCCGCTTTACTGGTATCCCGTTCCTTGATGCACTTATAAATCTCTTCGTGGGCGACAATCGATGCATTGCGGTTGATCTCCGAGTGGGCAAGAACCTGCATATACCGCCTTGTATACTCATTCACGCAACCCATCATATTCTGAAGAAACACGTTACCTGAAGATTGCGCGATCTGCATATGAAACAGGAAATCGAGTTCCCCATAACGGTCCGGATCGTTGATGGCCTGCCGGCTGTCTGCGAGAATGGCCTCAAAACGCCTTACATCTTCGTCCGATCTGCGCCTGGCGCTCAACACCGCCGCTTCACCCTCGATGAGCAACCGGGCTTCAAAAAAATCGATAATGTCCTTGATGCTCTGGTTGGCAAACAGCGGAATGAAGGCATCCGCCAATGTGGAACTGTTCATTTCCCGGGCGACGATCGTTCCCTTGCCGTGCAGCGTCTTGATAATGCCCAGTGCGCTGAGCCTGGCCAGCGCCTCCCGAAGGGTAAAACGGCTGACAACCAACTCTTTTTGAAGCAGCCGCTCACTCGGCAGTTTTTCCCCGGGTTTGAAAGTCCCCCCCTCTATCCGCTGCTTGATATAGTTGACAACGGCATCCGCTGTCGAAATCTTGGACAATCGTGACTGAATTTCCATACCCCTCCCTTTACGTCATATGTCAGTCCTGCATCCATCGGCTTTCCGGGGCGGCATCATTTTCTCCCCAACACTTCCGGATTAAAGGGGTGCGACGGCGCTTTCCCTTGGGAGAACGCAATGATCTCGTCGGCAATTTCATTGACCATGATTTCCCGTTTTTCCGCCACCGCACTCCCCATATGGGGCGTTAAAACGCAGTTCGGCATGGCGATCAGTTCTTTCGGAAGGACGGGATGGGGCTCCCCCTCGAAGACATCGAGGGCTGCCCCGGCTATCTTTTTCATGCGGAGCGCTTTGACGAGCGCCTCCTGGTCAACGACAGGGCCCCGTGACGTATTGATCAAAAATGCCGTCGGTCTCATCAGGCTCAACTGTTTTTCCCCGATCATATGGTGGGTCTCGGCCGAATACTGGGGAAGCATGCAGACAAAATCAACCGTTTGGAGCAGCTCTTCAAAGGACAGATAAGCGGCAGCGAACCCCTCTTCGACATCCGGATGCCTCTTTCTCGAATAATAGAAAATGGTCATGCCAAATGCCCGGGCCCTCCTGGATACCGCCCTGCCGATTTTGCCCATGCCGACGATCCCGATGCTCTTTCCGTACACCCCGGAGCCTAAAAGACACATGGAATGAGGCCCGGGGAATACGCCGGAACGGACCAGTCTGTCCCCTTCGAGAATCCGCCTGGCCACGGCCATCAGCAGGACCCATGTGAGATCGGCCGTCTCCTCGACGATCCCGCTGTATCCCTCCTTCTGGTTCGAGATATCTCTCCCGATGACCGGGATTTTTAATTTTGTCGCTGTGTTGACGTCGATCCCCCCCGAACCGGTCGCCATGGTTGCGATCAATTTCAAGTTTTTATTCGCGCCGATGACATCGGCATCGATCTGATCACCCAACCGGCAGAACAGATAATCCTTCTCCCGGACGCCATTGATCAGCGACTCCTTACTGATCGTTTTCGTCGCATCCGGATGCACTTCGACCTCCATGAGGGCCGTAAGCTTTCTCAATGCCGACGCCTCGACAGGCTGGGTAATGAATAGGGTTGGTTTCACCATGGTTCACCCCTTCTGCACGACATCATTCCTTCACTTTCCCGCCGCAGCCGCTTTTTCCTTCTTCAGCTGACGGTATGCCCACACAATCGAGAAAACGGACAACAAGAGGAAAAATCCGGAACCGAATTTACCGATCGCACCTCCTTGGTTGCTCGTTAGACGCTCTGTCGCAATTTCTCGGCAATCGCCTCACCGACGTCCGTCGTCGAGGAATGTCCGCCCAAATCGTAGGTCCGCACCCGTCCTTCGGTCAAGACGTCGATGATGGCCTTCTCAAGACTTGCTGCGGTTTTGGCTTCTCCCAGATATTCGAACATCATTTTGCTCGCCATGATGGCGGCGATTGGATTGACGACATCCTTATCCGCATACTTGGGCGCCGTTCCATGGATCGGCTCAAATACACCCATGGTATCGCCTATGTTCCCGGCATACGCAAACCCCATTCCGCCGATGACCCCCGCCCCGACGTCGCTCAAGATATCCCCATTCGCATTCTCGGCAAAGACAATGTCGAACCGTTCGGGATGCATGACGACCTGCATAGCGCAGGCGTCGATCGTCATATCCTCCGCAACGATATCGGGATATTCTTTGCCCATCTCGTAGAACATCCGCCGCATCGGCTCATCGGTATACGTCAGGACATGGGCCTTGTGGGTAAAGGTGACTTTTTTACGACCCTCCTTCCGGGCAAGCTCGAAACAGAATCTGAGGATCCGCTCCATCCCTTTCGTCGTAAATACCCGCAGATTGACATGGTAATCGCCATCGATGTAACCGACCCCCCGGTAGAGCCCCTCGGTATTTTCCCGGACGACGATCAGATTCGCATTCGTCTTCATGGCGTTCGATCCCGGCAGTGATTTGATCGGCCGGACATTCGCGTAGAGATTGTACGACAGCCGAAAACCCATCAGAACCGCAACAGTATGGGGATTTCCGGCGGCACCGAACAGCACCGCATTCGTCTCGGCAATGCCGTCCAGCGTTTCTTTGGGAAACGGGTTCCCGTATTTTGCAACCGCTGCGTCACCCGTATCCATCCTCTTGAAATTCATCGTGAAGGTTGTGGCCGTCTCGTTGATCGCATCCAGGACGATCTGCGCCGCCCTGATGACATCCCTGCCGATGCCGTCCCCGGGAATGATGCCGATTCGATACTGTTTTTTTCCCATGCGCACCTCCTGTTTTTCCTGAGGTCTGTTTATCGTTTATCGGGAAACTTTTTTATCCGGCTCAAATCCCGGCTCATAGTAGGGCCCCGGATCATCCTTGTCGACGGCCGTGCCGGCGATACCCCATGACATATCCTTCATCGCCAGAAAGACGACATCCTCATCGGTCGTTGCGACTGTGGCATGCACCGCGTTTGCGGGTATATGGATGAGTGTCCCGGCGGTCACCAGCTGCTCCTGGCCGTTGACCATCGCCTTGAGCTTCCCTTTCAGCAGGTAGTTGAACTGCTCGTTCGGATGCGTGTGCGGTTTGGCGCCGGTTCCTGCAGCCTTATGAACCAGACTGACCTGAATTCTCTCTCCCTGCACGAGAGGGCCCTTTGCCGTGCTGTAGTCGCCTCCCACATTGACCGATTCTTCCTCGTCAAGACGGTAAAAATATCTCATATTCTTCCGCTCCTTCTTCTCCATATTCATGGGATATCCTTAAAATAACAGTATCTATGATGTTCTTCACGGTTGAAGAACCGTATCAGCCGCTACAGGACGGTTATCTCCTTCGGGAATGCATGGAGACACTCGCCGACGCCGGTTTCGCCGACGATATAGTTGTCACAGATGATCGCCGTCGCCTGCTTCGTCGCGATGACCGGATGCGGGGCGATGTTCATCGCCGCCTTGAGCTTCATCCGCTCGCCGGGCTGGAACGACGGCCTTTCCACCAAATCGTACCCTTGACCGTGCGCATACAGCCGATTCTCCTTCGGATACCCCCGACTCGACAAAAACTCGTTGTTCGCCCGCATCAGATCCTCTGAATCCGCACCCGGTTTCATCAGGTCCAGCGTCACCTTCTGCGCGACCTTCGCATCCTCGAATGCCGCCTGCAACTCCGAAGACACGCTTCCGATACACGCGATACGGTGCAGGTGTGTGTAATACCCCGCCGGATCCGTCGCCTCAACCAGAATCCCAATCTGATCCCCTTGCCTGAGCTCTCGGTTCATCGCATGGATCGAACTGTAAGGAAACGGCTTACCCGCCGGCGCCGAACCGATCAAAATGAACTGCTGCTCGCTCCCCAGCATCCGGCATTTCAAACGTCCCGCCGCTGCAACCTCGAACTCCCGAACCCCGGGACGGATCGCTGCAAAACAGGCCTTCATCGCCTCATCATGAATCCGTGCACTCTCCCTGATGCACTCGATCTCTTCCGCACTCTTGATCGCTTTGATCTCGTCGATCTCGTCCGTGATATCCACAAACGTCGCCCCCGTCAAGTGGTCCCGAATGTATCCGGCAAAACCATGCGTCATCGCCCCTTCGTTCACAAACGAAATCCGGCATGGCCCGTATCCCTTCAGCTCTTCCACGACCTTCTGCCCGTCGTACGTCGTCGTGTAGTTCATCGAAAGCATGATCGGCGTACTGATCCGCTTCTTCACCCCGCGCAACAACCACCCTTCCGGACCCGCCTCTTTCGGCTGGCTTGAACCGTGCCAGAAGGTCGTCATCTCATCTTCCCGCGGAAATATCGCCGCCGCAGGATACGCATGAACCGCAGGCATATCCGTAAACCATTTCAGATATCCCCCCAGATAATCGTTGTTATTCTGAATCAATAAAAAATCGATCCTTTGCCCTTTCATCACCTCGCGGACCGCCTTCCACCTTCTCTCCAGCTCTCCCGTCGATATCGGGCGCATCACCCTTTCTCTAAGCAACTCGTTCTCCATCGCTCTCTCCTTTCAACAAATATAAAACTTCCCGATATTCATATTACTCATCAGACCAGCTGTCAAATGGTTTTTCATATCCATTAGATGGATTTCTCTGGGATGACCGGCAGAAGCAAATACGAGGGTTTGTCGCCGCGGCGTACACGGTGTTCCGTGCGCAGACCCCTTCCTTAACGCGACCTCAGAGCGCTGAGACGACCGCGTCGCCCATCTGCGTGGTCGTCGCCCTGCCGCCGAGATCCGGTGTGAGCGCCTTCGCCTCGGCGATCACCCGGTCCATCGCCCGGTCGATCAGTCGAGCCGCCTCGGCGGCTTTCGGCTCCCTGTTCTTGCGGGCAAACCATTCGAACAGCATTTTTCCCGACACGATCATCGCGTATGGATCGGCAATCCCCTTTCCCACGATGTCGGGCGCCGAACCGTGCGTGGCCTGTGACATGGCGTGACGTTCACCCGCGCACAGGCCGGGGGCAAGACCCAATCCGCCGACGAGACCCGCCCCTTCGTCGCTCAGGATATCGCCGAACAGATTGGTGGTGACCACCACGTCGTACTGCTGCGGGTTCATCACCAGTTTCATTGCCATCGTGTCCACCATCGCCTCTTCGAAGGCGACGTCCGGAAATTCGGCCGCGACTTTGCGGCACTCCTCAGCAAACATGCCGCAGACGAGCCTGAACACCGGCTCCTTGTGCACTGCGGTGACCTTCCTGCGCTGTCGTGTTCGGGCGATCTCGAAGGCCTCTCGGGCCACACGACGGGCGCCGCGGCGCGTGATCACGCGCGTGCCGATGGAGATCTCGTCGCTCGGCCGGAACTCCCCGCCGCCGGCAGTGGCGATGATGGACGACTGCATTCCTTCGTTCACCTCGCGCACAAACACGATATCCACGTTTTTATGCACCGATTGGAGATTCGGGTACGACTTGACCGGCCTGATACTGGCAAACAGCTCGAAGCGTTTTCGCACGGGCGGCATAATCCAGGTCGGGTCGTTGCGCGGATAGGCACTGTGACCGATCGGTCCCATGATCCAGCCATCGAGCTTGTCGAGGGCCTCCTCCGTCACCGCGGGCAAGGTGCGCCCATGCAACTCATGCCCTCTGCGGCCGATCGGCAGTTCACTCCACTCAATCCGGATACCGACCCGATCCGCAGCGGCCTTCATCACTTTGACACACTCAGGAACGACTTCCGGACCGATGTCGTCGCCCAAGAGGATTCCGATTTTTAACACACGCTCTCTCCCTTGCAGTCGATCAATCCATGACGACGCCGACCTTTTCCACGACCTTTGCCCATTTCTCGTTTTCACTTTTCATGAAAGCGGTGAACTCTTCCTGAGACTTGCTGGTCACGACCTCGATGCCGTTGTCGTTGAGACGCTTGGTCACCTCGGGATCGCTCATCACCTTGAGCACGGCCGTAAACAGCCTGTTCACGATCGGCGCCGGCGTACCGGCCGGCACAAACACCCCCTGCCAGGATCCGCTTTTCATGCTTTCAAAACCGAGTTCGGGCATGACCGGCACATCGGGCAACGCCTTGACCCGTTTTTGCGCCGCGAC
>PNOO01000059.1 GCA_013824905.1 Syntrophus sp. (in: bacteria)
CTTTCTGTCTGTACCATCCACCCAGAAAGGGGTTTCTGGAGATGCTTCTCCAGAGGTTATAAGGTGATAACGTCGTGATCGAAAAAATCTTTGGCAAGTTTCTGCAAAAGAAAAGAAGAAAGCCTTTTTCGGCCTGGCAGATAGAATTGACCACCCGGTGTCCTCTTTTGTGCAAGATGTGCATCCGCTCGGAAAGTTCAGAGTGGCAATACCAGGATATGCCTCTCGAGGATTTCAAGAAAATCCTTCCTTACCTGAAGGAGGTGGAAACCGTTGTACTCGAGGGCTGGGGCGAATCCCTGCTCCATAAGGATCTTACCGAATGCGTCAGGCTGGTCAAGAGGGAGGGGTCCCAGGTGGGTTTCGTCACCAGTGGGATGGGATTGACAAAGGATCGTGTCTCCGAACTCATCGAGGCGGGGCTCGATTTCGTGGGTTTCTCGATCTCAGGGACGACTCCGGAAACGCACAATGCCATCCGGGTCAACTCCCACCTCCCGGAGGTTCTTGCCGCCATTCGTCTGTTTCAGGAAGAGCAAAAACGTCTGGGTCTCCTGAGACCCAAAATCCACATGATCTTTCTGATGGTCAAAGACAATGTGCATGAGGTCCCCTCGGTCCCCTCTTTTGCAAAGGAAGCGGGTATCGAGGAGGTCGTTATCACCAACCTCTGTCATACAATCAATCTCTGGCAGGAAATACAGAGGGTATTTGTCTGGGATAATGCCATGAGTCCTTACGAAGAGGTCGTCAGGCAGGCGGAAGCCAATGCAATAAAATTGAACATCCGACTCAAGAAACCGGCCCTGTCCGCTTCCAATGTACCCGTATGTGCGGAGAACCCACTCCGGAACCTTTACATATCCGCAGAAGGAGAGGTCTCCCCCTGCGTCTATCTCTATCCTCCTCTGCCGTCGCCTTTTAGACGCATCTTCTGTGAAAAAGAAGATAGGACAGATAAGATCAGCTTCGGAAACCTCTTCAAAGAGCCTTTCTCTAAGATATGGAACAGCAGCCCTTATCAAGAGTTCAGAAACCGGTTCATTAAAAGAGAAAAGGAATATAAGGAATCCTATTTCTCGCTGTTGCAAAATCCGAGGTTGAAAAACCCCGAAGACAACGCTCTTTCGGAACCCCCGGAGCCGTGCAAAACCTGTCATAAAATCCTTGGCATCTGATAAGACCCCAAACGGGCCGGCAGCAGGTAAACATCAAGCTCTTCAGGTTTTTCAGGAGCAAGAAAATGTGAGAAAATTGATGGCAGACATCTCCTGGCACTTTACGGGAAAAGATTTTTTCTGGGAGCTTCCGTTGGAAAAGAGGGATTTTGTTTCTTTGTCCACTCTCCGTAAGATAAAGAAAAATCAAATGATTTTTCTGGAAGGGAATAGAGGGAATTCCGTCTTTTATTTAGAAGAAGGGAAGGTGCGGATTTTCCGGATTAGCCCGTTCGGAAAAGAAATAATTATTTTCATCCGCCAACCCGGAGAAATGTTCGGCCTTGCAGAAGTCATCGGGAAGCATGACAGGGTTTTCAGTGCCCAGGCCATCACTCCCTGTCGGCTGTACGAGATTCGGGGCAAGGAATTCGAAACGCTCCTCCAGCGTCATCACACCCTGGCGCAAAGGGTTATCGCAGAGCTGGGACGGCGCCTGCGGTATCTTGGGGAGCAGATAGACAGCTTGATGGTTTGTGACGTATCCACCAGATTATTAAAGCTGTTAATGTGCATCTCATGCCACAACGTGACCGACCCGAGTGAAATGAACAGACCCATACTCGTCTCTTTGAAACTCACGCAGGAACAAATTGCCGCTATGATCGGGTCCACCCAGCAAACCGTCTCGGAGACACTAAAAAGATTAAAGGAAGATGGGCTGATCGAAATCCTTGGAAAAGAGATTACTCTTCTGAAACCCCAAAAGATCTTCGATCTTTTATTGCTATAGTTTTTTCTGCAATTTATCGCCTGCCTGATAGAATTTTCATCGCATCTTTCCCTATAATTCCCAAAGACGCTAAAAAGGCTGAGTGAATAAACCATCCACGCCGCAAGCAGCGGGGTATTAAGGGGTATTAATCTGATGGTTCCGGGGTCCGACTCGCAGCAAGCTGCGGGGAATACAACCCGAAGCGATTTAAATAAATTTCTCAAAAGGAGGTAAAGATGAGAAAATTGTTTTTGATTGGTGTGATGGCTTTTATATTATTCCCTGCGGTCGCTGGGTCTTCGGAGATCCGGTTTGGCCTGCTCCCCAGGCTTCCGGAAAAGGAGCTGGTCAGCATGTTCACCCCCCTGGCCAAATATCTTGAAAAAGAGACCGGAAGCAAAGTGACCCTTGTGATTCCGAAGGACTTTGACACTTATACCAAGCAGGCCATCGCCGGGGATTTCGACATCGGATTTACCAACCCTTTTATTTACGTCAAGATAAGAAAAGCGGTCTCCCAGACGGAGCCGCTGGCGTTGGCCGCCGAGCCGGGAGTGGGTGCGAAGCTGAAGGGGGTCTTTATCGCCCTGAAGGAGAGCCCCTTGAAATCGTTCAAAGAGGCCAAGGGGAAAAAGGTCAGCTTTGTGGACCCGGGATCCGCCGCCGGATACATCGCCCAGATGCTGGAGCTGCAGAAGGCCGGTATCAAAAAGGAGGACATACAGATTTCCTTTGCCGGGAAGCCCCCCAAAGTAGGCGAAGCGGTTCGGGACGGGAAGGCTGATTTAGGAGGACTGCCGGAGTCGGTCTTCAAGAGGCTGAATTTTGAGTACATGCTCAAAGTGGTCGGCAAAACCGAAGACCTTCCCAACTGGGCGCTTCACTCGACGGTAAAGACAAACCCGGCGGCTGCCGCAAAAATACGCGAAGCCCTACTGAAACTGAAACCCAAAACAGCTGAGGCCGACCGTGTTTTGCAGGAGGCCAACCTGGAAGGTTTTCTGGCGACGTCGGACAAGGACTTTGACCTGATGCGCAAGGCGGCCGAGGCGGCCGGGGTTTATTGACGGAATAGAGCAACAACCAAAGAAAGGAGGACAAAGCCTTGGAAAAAGATATCAGGAACACCAAGGATGAAAGCTATCTTGAAGAAAAGATGAAGGCCATCGATAAGGCCGAGGAAGGTCCTTCGGGAATATCCAAAAAATCTCTCTTCGGAATCATTTTCGCTTTTACCGTTCTATTCATCATTCATTTCGGCCCGGCCATCCCCGGACTGCGGCCCACATCCCAGTCGGTTTTTGGCGTGTTCCTCTGGTTCATCATCTGTATGGTGACCGACGCCCTTCCTGCGGCGATTGTGGGGTTGGCCACCCCGCTTTTGATGGTCCTCCTGGGCAATGTGAAAATCCCGGCGGCCTTCAAGGCCTTCACCTCGGATGTGTTCTTCCTGGCGGCGGGGGCCTTCATCATCGCCGGAATCATGATGGGCACCCCTCTGGGAAAGAGGATTGCGCTGACCATCGTCACGAAGATGAAATCCAACCGCGTGACCCGGATTCTCGTGGGCCTGGGGGTCGCGGATATCGCCGTCGGCGGGGTCATGCCCACAGTCTCCGAATCGGCCCTGTTCCTGCCGGTGGCCAAGAGCATCGGGAGGTTAATGGATGGAAAGGAACATTTACCCGAGGTGAAGAGGATCAATACGGCCCTGTTGCTTCAAACTCCGGGCCTGACGCCCCTTTTCACCGGCGTCCTCATTTTGACCAGCCACTTCCCCAACATCATCCTGGCCGGGGCTCTGAAAGAGTCGGAGGGAATCTATATATCCTGGGTCAATTGGCTTTGGCTCAATCTTCCCCTCTGGGGGCTGCTCCCCATTATGTTCATCTATGTCTACTGGTATTTCGATCTCTGGAACCTGGAAATCCCCGGCGCGACCGAGGAGATTCCCAGGATGAAAGAGGAGTTGGGGAAGATCACCTGGCCGGAGATCTGGGGACTGATCTGCGTGGGAACGGGCCTGTCTTTGTGGATCACCGAGCAGTGGCACGGAATCCAATCCGGGATGGTGGCCCTGATGGTGGCGGCCCTGCTCTTCATGCCCTGGGGTGGAATCGACTTCAAGAAAGTCAACAAAAACGTCCTCTGGGACACCCTAATGCTTCTGGGCGGGGCCATCTCACTGGGACTGGTCCTCTACGACGTGGGCGTAGTCCAGTGGCTCTCCAACATGATCCTCAGTCCCATCAAGGATCTGAATCTGAGCCCCCTGCCCCTGCTCTTTGTTCTGGTCTTCGCCATGCACATCCCCCGGGCCGGGGTGGTGAGCGCCGTGGCTATGGGATCGGCCTTCGTTCCGTTGACCATCGGCATGGCCAAGACGCTGGGCATTGGGGTGCTGCCCTTCACGCTGGTGACCATCAACTGTCTGAGCTATGCCTTCTTCCTGCCCATTTCGATTACCGCATTTCTCATCGCCTGGTCAGCGTCGGGGGCTTCCGGATGGACAGCCATCCGCTTCGGGGCGGGTCTGACCATCATCAGCAACATCTATGTCATTTTGGTACAGACAGCCTGGCTTTCCCTCATCGGATATCCATTGAAATGAAGATTCAAGAGAACAGATGATAGACTAAAAGCTGACTGCCAAGAGGCTAAGAGATAAGACTCTGAACCATTTGAAAGGAGAAATGAATGCCTGTAGAAACTGCCAAGAAAATTGATGACATTCAAACGGAAATTCTGGAAACGGATCTATTGATCGTCGGGGGGGGGAATGCCGGATGTTTTGCAGCCTATGAGGCTAAATCCTTGGATCCTTCCCTCCGGGTAACCATCATGGAGAAGGCACACATCAGCCGGAGCGGGGCCCTTGCCGCGGGCATGGACGCCATCAACACCTACATCCGGCGGGACAAAGAAGAGACACCGGAGAAGCTGGTGAAATGGAGCCGAGCTCAGATGGGGGGAGGACCAATCCGAGAAGATCTGGCCTTGTCCAATGCCGAGATTCTGAACGAAGGCGTCGAACTTCTTGAGGAGTGGGGTCTTCCTATTATCAAAGACGAGGACGGAGAGTACAAATTAAGGGGGCGCTACGACATCTCCATCCATGGAGAGCAGCTCAAGCCGATCATTGCGGAAAAAGCCATGGAAGCGGGCGCGCAGGTACTCAACCGGGTTGTTGCTACCAACTTGTTGATGGACGAAGATCGCTGTGTCGGGGCTATGGGCTTCGGGGTTCGGGACGGCAAATTCTATGTAGTCCGCGCCAAGGCAACCATCGTTTCCACGGGTGGAGCATGCGGTATCTACAAGTCTCCGGTCACCGATTATTCAGGCGCCCACCACCAGACCTGGATGTGCCCTTTTAACGTGGGCACGGGCTACGCCATGGGTATTCGGGCGGGCGCCGAGCTGACCTCCCTGGAGCAAAGGTGGGTTGCGGTACGCACAAAGGATTTCTGCGGACCGGTGGACACCCTTGCCGTAGCGTATGGGTGCCTGATGACCAACGGCAAGGGGGAACGGATTATGGAGCAGCGATACGCCCATCTGGGGGGCGAGAAGGCTCCGCGTTTCTGCCGTCTCAACGCGCCGATGAACGAATGGCTGGAAGGCCGGGGACCGACTTATATAGATACCACAGTACTGGACCCGGAAGAGGCCAAGGATTTGCGGACCGACATGCTCAATGAGCGACCGTCTTTTGTTCTTTTCCTGGCGAGTCTTGGCATCGACATTACCAAGGAACCCGTGGAGATCTACGGCAGCGACCCTTATATCGTCGGGGGACATACCGGAAGCGGTTACTGGGTGGACATTTCTCGTATGACCACGATTCCAGGCCTCTTCGCCGCAGGAGAATCGGCCGGCGGGAGTCCGAATAAATTTGTCGGCGGCTGCGCGGCCGAAGGAAGGTTGGCCGCCAGAGGGGCCTCTGCTTATCTCAAAAACGTCAGCCTGCCCCCAGTCGATTCGGCCCAGGTAGACGAGGAAAAGAAAAGGACCTTCGCCCCCTTCCTTCGCGGTCCTGCATTTGACGGCATCAACCCTACCGAGATGGAAGAGAGGCTGCAGAGGCTCATGGATGAGTACGCCGGAGGAGTTCACCAGTTTTACCGGATGAACGAAGAACGGCTCGTCCATGCCCTCAAGCATATCCGGAAGCTTCAGGAGCAGGCCGGGCTTCTGCATGTCGGGGATCTGCACGGCCTCATGGGCGCCCATGAGGTGATCGACCGCCTCAATATAGCCGAGGTGCTGATCCACCATCTTCTCTACCGCAAAGAGACCCGCTGGCCCGGATGGCAAACCCGCATGGATTACCCGGAGATCGACCCGAAACTGGACTGTTTTGTAGAAAGCGTTCGTGATCCAAAAACAGGCGAAATAAAGGTGTTTACGAGACCCTACGAGCAGTTGATTCCAGGAGATCGGTTAAAACCCTGAAAGAATTAGAAGCAAAACGCTTCACCCGCAGATCGGAGCTTCTAGGTTGCGCTCCCGGTCATTGGGTTCAGATGTCTGCGTTAATGCATCATGATGAGGAGGAAGACATGCCACCCAAAGTGGAACGAGAAAAATGCGACGGTTGCAAGGCTGAGAAAGAAACGCTTTGCGAGCAAGTTTGCCCGGGGGACTTGATGACCCTGGATGAAAACAAAAAAGCCATTTGCAGAATGCCCCGGGATTGCTGGGACTGCATGTCCTGCGTAAAGATCTGCCCCAAAGGCGCCCTGGAGACCAGAATACCTTATCAGTTGGGCTTTCATGTAGCCAAGCTCATTCCCCTGATGGGCACCGATACCATCACCTGGACATTGATCGACATCAATGGAAAAGTAGAAAGATTCCATTATATCAATAGGGGTAGCCTGGATTGAATGATAAGATCACCCCCAAAGTGGGGATGTTTATCCTGGATGAACAGGATCAATTACATGAGTTTATCGACCTGGATTCCATTGTCCAGAAGCTGTCCAGGACCAAGAACATGTCCTATTGTGAGGTCTTGAAGAACCCGAAGACCGAAGGGATACTTGCTTCTGTTCAGGTAAAATTTCAGTCTGGACAGTTCGACAGGATCCTTTGGGTGGGCAGATTCCCGACCGAACAAAAGAAATGTCTTGAATCAGAGCTGGGAAATGCCGGCCTTAACCCCTACCTGAACGAGTGGTGCGATCTGGAAGAACAGGGGATAGGAAAGGAACGAGGGGACCGGGCCATCAAAACCCAAAAAGCCATGATCATCGTACAGATGGCTATGGCCCGGACCCGTCTTCTGGAGCCTTTGGAACCGTTGCAGCTTCCTGGGCAAGAGTCCGTGCTGATTATCGGAGCAGGGGTGGCCGGACTGCATACGGCGGTCACTTTCACGAAGCTCAGGAAAAAAGTACACTTGGTGGAAAAGGAAAGCGGCGTCGGGGGAAGAGTGGCTTCTCTCCGCAGGCTTTTTCCGCGAATCTGCGATCCCCATTGCGGACTGGAATTTGCCATCCAGAAACTCAGCAAGTCAGCTCTGGCTGAGATCCATACCCTTGCCAGGATAAAAAGTCTCGAGGGGGGTCCCGGACATTTTGAGGTCAAGATAGAAAAACAGCCCCGTTACGTGAATGAGCAGCAATGTAATGCTTGCGGTGAGTGCACAAAGGTTTGTCCGGTCTCTGTACCTGATCATTCCGAACCTTTTTCTACCAGCAAAGCTCAAGATCCGACGGCAGCGCAGAAGATCTGGTCATCCCGAAAAAAGGCCATCCATCCGGCAGAACCGATAGCTTTTCCTTCCGCTTTTGTGATCGACCGCCATATATGTCCTCCGGGGTGCAGGGAATGTGAACAGGTATGTCCTGTGCAGGCTGTAGAACTGGAGCAACAATGCTCAGAAACGACTCTGAAAGTCGGGGCCATTCTTATTGCGACAGGTTGGGACCCCTATCCTTTGTTCAAGGTGGAAGAATATGGATATGGCCTGTACCCTAATGTGGTCAGCAACATGGAAATGGAGTCCATCCTTGAGGACTCGCCGGAAATAAAAGTGGTCGGCTTCATTCAGTGCGCGGGTAGCAGGGATGAAAGACATCTGACCTACTGCTCGGCGGTCTGCTGTTCGGTCACTCTGAAGCAGGTTATTCGGCTTAAAGAAAAGTGGCCCCAGGCCCGCTGTTACATTTTTTATCAAGACATCAGGACTACCGCTTTTGACGAGGAACTTTATCAAAAGGTAAAATCCTTCGATCAGGTCATCTTTATCCGCGGCAACCCCGCCACGGTAAAACCGGGAGACAACGGCGGGCTCAAGATCCGAGCGGAAGATACGCTTACGGGAAGTGAAATGGCTTTGGACATTGACCTCCTTGTGCTCGCCGGAGGAATGGTCCCTTCCAAAGGATCCCAGGAAACGGCCCAGTTGTTGAAGCTTCCTCAGAACCCATTTGGGTTTTTTGAATCGCACGCACCCTGCCACCCTGAAGAGAGCCAGAGGACAGGCATTCGAGTGGGTGGCGCCTGCTGGGGCCCGATGAATATTGCCCGGTCGGTGGAATCGAGCCATCGGGCGGCCATGGACATTATGCCTTTTCTCAATGAAACCATCCTTGTTGACCCCAGGATTCCCGTTCTGAACCTCGCCAAATGCGACAAATGTAAGCGTTGCATGGAAGAGTGCCCCTTTTCCAGTTTTTACTTTGATGCCGACGGATTTCCGGCTCTCGATGCGGCTAAATGCCGCCAGTGCGGAAGCTGCATGGGGGCTTGCCCCCTGGCGGCCATCTCTATGCGCCATTTTACGATACAGCAAATTGCCGCCCAGATCAAAGCCGTCAAGACCTCCTTTATAGGGAAGGAAGAGCCGGTGATTCTTGCCTTTCTCTGTCAGAACGACGCCTACTATGCAGCAAAAACAGCGGCAGACGATCATCTTCAGATTCCACCGAACATCATTTTCATAAAAGTTCCCTGCGCCGGGGCGGTGAACAGCGCCTTAATCGCCGACGCCCTTTCTTTCGGAATCGATGGGGTTCTCATCGCTGGTTGCCGGGATGGCCAGTGTCATTATGTCAAGGGAAATCAGCTGGTCGAAACGCGCAGCGTGGATTTAACTGATAAATTAAAGAAGATGTTTATAGAACCGGGAAGGGTCCGTTTCGAACAGTTGGAAATACGCGACTCCCAGAGATACGTAGACCTGGTTCGATCCTATGTGGAAGAACTAAAAAGGATGGGCCCTAATCCTTTTAAAAATTAAAGGACAAGAGATTGTTTATTACTCCTGAAAATATTTCCAAATCTTCTGTCTGCGTTCAGTGCGGGCGGTGCTCTTCCGGGTGCCCGGTGGCTTTTGAATCTCCCCACACCCCCAGAAAGATTATCCGCTTTCTCCAGCTCGGCCAGGTGGAAATGGCATGCCGGAGCCCATTTCTATGGTTTTGCGCCATGTGCCAGGCCTGTACGGTTCGCTGCCCACAGGGAGTGGGTGTTTCGGAAATAATGTTGAGTCTCAGGAGGTTGGGAATCGAGAACGGCTGGATCACGAAAGATCTCTGGTATTATAAGATCTTCACCGAAATGATCGAAAAAAAAGGGAAAATAGACGAACTTCGCCTGGGTCTGGCAGCCGCTTTCCATAAAGGTCCCCTGCACCCCATCGAAGATGCCCTCTTGCTTTTCAAATTATGGCGGCGGGGGAAGATATAATGGGCTATCTATATTATCCGGGATGCGCTCTGAAAAGAACCGCAATCGATTACGACGAGTCTTTTCAAGCGGTTGCACATTTGTTGGGAATCGAAATAAAAGAGTTGAAAGATTGGATATGCTGTGGAGCAACGGTGGCCAAATCCGTGAGCAAAGAACTTGCGGAGAGCCTTCCTTTGCGGGCTCTGACGAGCGCCGATCAGGAGCAGATGGATTTACTGACACTCTGCCCCTCCTGTCATTTAAATCACCGACAAATGGCCAAGCGGCTTCAGGAAGAGGTCGCCTTCATGGATCGCACATCTTTGAAAGGCGTTCCAAAGGTTAAGCAGCTCCTGGAAGTTCTTGCCGTGGACTTGGGAGCGGAGAAAATCAAAGAGAGAATCGTGAGATCACTAGACGGAATCCGAATCGTTCCTTATTACGGATGTCTTGTCGCAAGACCTTTTCCATTGGGAGATACGGACAGCATGGAACATCCGAGGTCCATGGAAAGCCTCATCGAAGCAACGGGGGCCCAACCTGTTTTTTTCCCTTACAGGACAGATTGCTGCGGCGGCGGGATATTCCTTTCCAAGGAGAGGGTGGCCATAAAACTCTCCGCAACCATCCTGAAAGAAGCAAAAAAATGTTCACCGGATTGCCTGGTGGTTGCCTGCCCTTTGTGCCATTTCATGCTGGATGCCAAGCAGCGTGTAATCGAACGGGAATTGGGGGAGAAGATTGGACTTCCGGTTTTATATATTACGCAGTTGTTGGGTGTCGCCATGGGGATCGACCACAAGAAACTGGGCTTGCATCGATTGATCACATCACCCCGCAATGTCATGCAAAAAATCAATTTCCGCTCTCGATGAGATTTTTTTACCCGATAAGATTTTTATTGCAATCATGCAAACCCTCTGCTATACATGTCTACACCTTTGACTCATCCCGCGAGAAAGCAAGGTGCATGACCAGCAGGAAAACACCCCTGCCCGACGGCAAGGAATTGATATTAACCGGTCATTACAAAGAAGGTTTATCCCGGCTATGAAAAGAGGGATTTTTTTGAACAAAAATTTTACAGACAGGAGGTAGGTGAATGGCAGATTACTACATCACTATTTTTCTCGACGCTGAGAAGAGCAAGAAGATTGAAGATGCCGGACTGGCCGGGAAGATCCGGGAGATCGACGGCAAGAAGGCGATCCAGGTAGAAGTTACCGCCAAGGAACACAAGAAGCTGCTCAAGGGTTTCCCGGATTTGACCCCCGATTCTTCCAATGCCTACGTGCTCCCCGAACAGGCGGAGAATCTTGTGATGAATATGATCGTGTCGATAAAGAGCCTGGATGTGATGAAAGGCGCCATCTTGAAACTGTACAACCCCTTTGCCGGCAAGGAACTTCTGCAAAAGACCTTTTGAAGACGGGAGACGAACATCTCGTGGCTGGGCTTACCACCGAGGAACAGAAAAAAAAGGCCATTTTCGATGCCATGTCGGAGAGGAGCCGGAAAAGGATTCTTGCCAAGGGCTATGAACAGTGGGACCCTTTTCTTCCGCCGAAGGATCCGATAGACCTCCGGATGACCCAGCGCCGGGAAACGGCATTGTCCCTGATGAGAAGATTTTTACGGGAGAGCCCTCAAGAAGAGTACGGCAACGCTTATGGCCAAGGGGCTTGGGAGACCTGTATGGGGATCACCGGCGGCGACGACCGATGGAGAGGGAGCTACGATTTTTCCTGCTGGTACCATGATTTTTTGAAAAAAGGCAAGTGATGACGGAAACGGTTTCCACGGAACAGGTTGTGACGGAGTTCCGGAAAAGATTGGCGGAGAACCCCGGTTGCGCGATGACCCATTACAATTTGGGGATCGCGCTGATCAAGCTGCACCAATGGAACGATGCCGCTGCGGAGTTTTTGGCGGCGATCGCGGAGAGTCCCGAACTGGCGGAAGCGTATATCAACCTAAGCGGGATC
>PNOO01000060.1 GCA_013824905.1 Syntrophus sp. (in: bacteria)
AGTGGTCGGCTACTTCATGCGGAAGCTCGGCTTCCCAGTCGCCCCGATGGTCCTGGCGAGCGTCCTGGCGCAGATGCTGGAGACCGCCCTTG
Organism: Syntrophus sp. (in: bacteria); assembly: GCA_013824905.1. Lineage (GTDB taxonomy): Bacteria > Desulfobacterota > Syntrophia > Syntrophales > UBA5619 > JAKAFS01. The sequence continues at coordinate 93 of PNOO01000060.1, forward strand.
GGCAGGCCCTCCTCATGTCGCAGGGTTCCCCGCTGATCTTCTTCACCCGTCCCATCTCCGCGGTCTTCATGACGCTGGCCTTTCTCTCCATCGGCCGGGGGATCTGGTCTCAGGTGCGCGCCAAAGCACCCGAAGTGGTCACGGAGGATGCGGAATATTGATCCTTTCGGGATATGAATGGGCCTTCCCGTCAGGGGGTGCGTAAGGGGGATTGACTTAAATGAGGATGAAAATCCGTGCATGCCCTTGAGAAGATTCTGGCCCGGGCGGCCGGAAGAGAGGAAGTGATCACCGGCGAGATCGTCAATTGCGCCGTGGATCTTGCCGGCATCAACGATCTGTATTTGCAGACGCTACGGTCATTTGCCGAGATGGGCGGCAGGAAGGTGCATGACCCCCAAAAAGTGGTGATGTTTTTGGACCATTTTGCCCCCGCGTCGACGATCACCCAGGCGGATAACCAGAAGCAGTTCCGTGAATTCTGCTGGGAGCAGGGGATCGATCTCCTGATGGATATCAATGAAGGGGTCTGCCACCAGATCCTGGCGGACAAAAGGCTGGTCCGTCCGGGGATGCTGGTGGTGGTCACCGACTCCCATACCACCACCCACGGCGCGTTCGGCGCCTTCGGCACCGGTGTCGGCGCCACCGATCTCGCCATTATTCTTATAACGGGGCAACTGTGGTTCCGTGTGCCGGAGGTGATCCGGATCCACCTGGAGGGCACAATAGGCAAGGGGGTTTTTGCCAAGGATATCATCCTTAAGGTCATCGGAACCCTCGGCGCCGATTACGGCGTCTATCGGGCGGTGGAGTTCACCGGCCCGGTCCTGGATCGCCTCGGCGTGTCGGAACGGATGACCCTGTGCAACATGACGACGGAGATGGGCGCCAAGACGGCTTACATCCAGCCTGATCCTGTCACCTTCGAGTTCCTGGAGGACAAGTTGGAATTGGATTCTCCCGTATTGACCACCGATCCGGGCTACCGTTATGCCGCGGTACATACGTTTGACGTCACCGGTCTCAAACCGCAGGTGGCCGCCCCCCATAGCGTGGACAATGTTTCCGATATTGCCGAGTATCTCGGCCGGCCCATCAACCAGGCCTTTCTCGGCACCTGCACCGGCGGGAGGGTGGAGGATCTCGCAGTCGCCGCCCGGATCCTGAAGGGGAGGCGCATCAATCCCCGGACGCGCTTTGTCGTCGTGCCCGCCTCCAAGGGGGTCTTTCTGGAGGCGATGGCCAAAGGGTATATCCAAACCCTGGTTGAGGCAGGCGCCACGTTCGTTACCCCCAGTTGCGCCGCCTGCCTGGGGACGCACCAGGGGATATTGGCCCCGGGCGAGACTTGTATCACGGCGTCGAGCCGCAACTTTCCGGGCCGGATGGGACATGCCGAGGCCGAGATTTTCGTCGCCTCGCCGGCGTCGGTGGCCGCCGCCGCCCTGGAGGGAAAGATTGCCGATCCTGTACAATACTTGGTATAGAGGGGCACAGACGTGAACGGTATCATCAAAGGCAGGGCATTCGTCTATGGTGCGAATATCGACACGGATCAGATCTATCCCGGCGGCTATCTCGACCTGACCGACCCGGAGCTCGTGGCCCGGCACGCCATGGAGAGGGTTGATCCCGACTTTGCCAAAGAAGTAAAACCGGGAGACATGATCGTTGCCGGCGCCAATTTCGGGTGCGGGTCCAGCCGCGAGCATGCCGCGGTGACGTTGAAGGCGTCGGGTATTGCGGCAGTGCTGGCTGAATCCTTCGCCCGGATCTTCTACCGCAATGCAATCAATCTGGGACTTCCCTTGCTTGTGTGTCCAGGCATTGCAAAACTGGTCAAGAGGGGCGACATGTTGAGCGTGGATCTGACGGAGGGCAAGGTGATCGATCAAACCACCGGCGCCTCCGTTACGGCCCAGCCCCTCTCCGCGTATGTAATGGCCATTCTGGGGAACGGCGGCGTCAAGCCTATGATACGGAAACAACGAGGGCTCCTTGAGGAGGAGTGAAATCTTTCATGCGGTTATTCCGCGGTCGAGCGCGATGGCTGAAGCGGCCTATCCGTAAAACAGGCGGGTTACATGTGGATGCTCGGAGCAATAAACCGTGCATCGGGGGCAGGAAAACCATTAATCATTTTCAGGAGGGAAGCTATGAAAAAAAAGATCATCTGTTGTATCGTTCTTTGTGCCATCCTTGCCCTGGTCTGGGTCGGCGCGGCCGGTGCGGCCGGATTTCCCAACAAACGGATCACCTATAACATCTGTTTCAATCCCGGCGGAGAGTCGGACATCACCGCCCGGTTCCAGGAACAGCTTCTGAAGAAGGTCCTCGGCCAGGATGTGGCCATCAACTACAAGATCGGCGGCGGCGGGGCCCTCTGCTGGGCGGAACTGGTCCAGACCAAACCTGACGGCTACACGATCGCCGGCCACAACCTGCCCCATATCATCCTCCAGCCCATGGAAATGGGCAATGCCGGCTACAAGACCCTGGACATCAAGAATATCTATATGTTCCAGAGCACCCCGAATCTACTGCTCGTCCGGAATGACAGCCCCTATAAGACCCTCAAGGACTTCATAGAAGGCGCCAAGAAGAACCCGCCCGGCGTCTTCACGGTCGGGGGCAGCGGCACCTCGTCGGCGAACGATCTGGGGACCACAATGCTCAGCAAGGCAGCGGGCATCCAGCTTACCTACATCCCCTTCGGCGGGACCGGTTCAGCGATCCCCGCCCTCCTGGGGAGCCACGTCACCGCGCTGATGACCTACACCCCCATGGGGGTTCAGCACAAAGGCAGGTTCCGCGCCCTGGCCATCGCATCGGAGACCCGGATGGAGGTCCTCCCCGACGTTCCGACCTTCAAGGAACAGGGATACGATATCGTGGAGGGGGCCTACCGGGGTGTTGCCGCTCCTCCGGGAACGCCTGATGAGGTTATCAAAGTTCTCGCCGATGCCTTCGACAAGGTCATGAAGGACCCGGAGGTCAGGAAAAAGATGGATCAGAACGGCTTCAATACGGAATTCATGGGGCCCGAGGCCTCCCTGGCTCTGGTGAAGAAGAAGATGGTCGAATATGAGCAGATCATGAAGGAGTTGGGGCGAATAAAGAAGTAGAAACCTTTGTTCCTCTGTCGGTTTGCGGAGGGAAAAACAGGGATTATTGTGTCCCTGGGCATAGGCGCTTTCGGTTATCGCTTGAGGGCGCCCATGCCCCGGGGCGAGACCCTCGGATGATCAAGAGGAGAAACAAACAACCATGCAAACATACCGTATTGCAGCCATTCCCGCCGACGGGATCGGCCTGGAAGTCATCCCCGCGGGTATCGAGGTACTGGGCACCCTCGAGAAGATCACGGGGAGCTTCCGGATGACCTTTGAGACCTTTCCCTGGGGGTGTGACTATTACCATGCCCACGGGCGGATGATGCCGGAGGACGGCCTGGAAACCCTGAAGGCCTTTGACGCCATCTATTTCGGCGCCGTCGGTCATCCCTCCGTCCCCGATCACATCTCCCTTTGGGGACTGCGCCTGCCCATCTGCCAGGGATTCGATCAGTATGCAAACGTCCGGCCCTCCCGCATCCTGCCCGGTGTCCGGAGCCCCCTGCGCGACCGGGGTCCCGGGGACCTGGACTGGGTCATCGTCCGCGAGAACACGGAAGGCGAATATGCCGGTGTCGGGGGGAGGGCCCACCAGGGTCATGCGGAAGAGGTGGGGATGGAGGTGGCCGTCTTCACCCGGAAGGGGGTTGCCAGAGTTATGCGATTTGCCTTCGAACTGGCAAAGAAGCGCCCGAGGCGCCGCCTCACCCTTGTGACCAAGTCCAACGCCCAGCGACACGGCATGGTCCTGTGGGACGCCATCTTTCAGGAGACAGCCGCCGGCTATCCCGAGGTCGCTACGGACCGGATGCTGGTCGATGCGGCGACGACACGGATGGTCCTCCACCCCGAGACGCTGGATGTCCTGGTGGCGACAAACCTCCACGCCGACATTCTCTCCGATCTGGCGGCCGCTCTTTCGGGCAGCCTCGGAATGGGCGCCACGGCCAACCTGAACCCGGAGAAAAAATACCCCTCGATGTTCGAACCGATACATGGTTCTGCGTTCGATATTATGGGAAAGGGTATCGCCAATCCGATCGGCACCTTCTGGTCGGCGGTCCTGATGCTGGAGCACCTGGGCGAAGCCGCGGCGGCGAACCTCCTCATGGCGGCCATCGAGACGGTGACCTCTCAAGGGCGCTGCCTGCCGGCGGACCTCGGGGGTACGGCGACGACCCGGGAGGTGACGGACGCGGTTTGCGCCGCCCTAAAACACTGAGGGGATACCCGAAGTAGCGATATCGCCGATCGGGGGCACAACTGCGGGGCCTGCACGGCGGCATGTTCCTAAGGACTCAGGCTTCTCGGAAAAAACCGGCGGGAGTATCGAGCCGCTTGGCTCGGAAGCCGGCCCAACAAGTCGTCTTTCCGACTGTAAGAAAGTGCAGGATGCTTCCACCCCTCCCTTCATTCCATTAGTGTTTATGATTATTCCTGCAATTGAGGGCTGGAGTGGCGAGGTGAGAGGAGCCGGGAACAATGACCATTATGGGAGTGGATATCGGAACGACCGGCATGAAGATGGGGGTTTTCCGCACGGAAGGCGAATCCCTGTCGCTGGTCCGGCAGTTCACCCGTCAATATGTTGTGAACACGTATAATGACGGCCTTTTCAGCGACATCGAGCCGGAGAAATGGCGCCAGGCCTTTCTGGAGGGGTGCCGCGAGATGGGAGACCTATTGGGAGAGGTCGATGCGATTTCGCTTTCCGGAACCACCCCCGGGTTCACCGCGATGGACGCCGAAGGCGAAGCGCTCTATCCCGCCATACTCATGCTCGACCAGAGGTCGTCGGTTCAGGCACAGCGTATTATCGAAACCGTCGGGGTCGCAAAACTCCTGGAAACGACAGGCAACATGCCGGTCGCGGGGGGGTGTTCCCTGGCCAGTCTGCTCTGGCTCAGAGATCATCATCCCGATCTTTACAGACGGGCCCGCCTGTTCGGACATTCCAACACCTATATGGCCCGGTGGCTGACCGGGAACGGCGCCATCGATCCCTCCTCCGCTTCTCTCACGGCCCTCTACAACACGGTGCTGAACGACCTTGCCTGGAACGCCGAGATCGCCTCCGCATTTGATGTCTCCCTCGATTTTCTCCCGGAGATCATCCCCTCCTGCGAAAGCGCCGGGTGTCTGAAAAAAGAAATTGCCGCGATGACCGGTCTCACCAGGCAGCCGCCGGTGATCATCGGCGGAAACGACGCGGTGCTGGCGGCCTACTCGGTAGATATCAACCGCCCCGGCGACATCATCAATGTGAACGGCACCTGCGAGATCACCCTTGTATGCCTTCCCCGCTGTCTTCCATCGGTGCAGTACAATATCCGAGCCCATGCGGTGCAGGGGAAATGGCTGACCCTTTACGTCATGAATGCAGGCGGAAAAGCGCTGGAATGGTTCCATAACCTGTTTTGCCGCGAGATGACTCCGGAGGAATTCTACGGTGATTTTTTGACCGGGGCGATCGACGCCTGGCTCGACCGGGAGAGCGGGGTGACTTACGTTCCTTTCCTTATGGGCTCACGATACTCCCGGGAACCGCTCAAGGCCGAATTCCTGGGAATGACCCAGAAAACGTCCCGTGAGGAGCTCCTGGCCGCCGTGGTTCGGGGTCTCTGCCACTACCAGCGGCAGCACCTGAACGATATCGGTCGGGGCGTGCCGCTGAGCGAAACCATCCATGTGACCGGCGGCGCAGTCAACGGGGCGATGATCCGGGCAAAAACCGCATGGATGCGAAACGGCACTTATGTCCTCGAGGAAGAATCCTCCCTGAAAGGCGCCGTGATGCTCGGACGGAAATACCTGGAGAAATAGGATGAGCGGGGTCATGATCAACACGAGGAAAACCGTCCAGGGTAACTTCCTGGAAGAGGTTTATCGGGCGCCGCGGCCGAAGCGCTTGCTGTCGGAGAAAGAGAGGGAGTGATGCGGTTTGAGGGGAAGACGGCGCTGATCACCGGCGCCTCAAAGGGAATCGGTCGCGCCACGGCGCTGCAACTGGCGCGCGAAGGAGGTGCGGTGGCGGTGAACGGTCGGGATGAGGCGGCGGTAGCCGGTGTCGTACAGGAAATTCGGCAGGCAGGAGGGCGCGCCATGCCGGCGCCGGCGGATGTGAGCCGTGCCGGCGATGTGATCCGGATGACGGCGGCGGTCGTCGCGGAGTTCGGAGTCATCGACATCCTCGTAAACAATGCGGGCGGCGGCACTATGGCCAGATGGCTGGATGATTTGGATGAAGAGGCCTGGGACCGGGGGCTCGCGGTCAACTTGAAGAGCGCCTTTCTGGTCACGAAGGCGATCGCGACCCATATGCGGGAATGCCGTCGCGGCCGCATTGTGATGGTGGCTTCGATCGCGGGACGGAATATGAGCCGCCTCTCCGGGCCCGATTACAGCGCCGCCAAGGGGGGCATGCTGGCCTTCATGCGGCATATGGCGGTGGAGTTGGGGCCGCACGGCGTTACGGTCAATGCCGTGGCCCCCGGCCCGACGATGGTGGAGCGAGTGGAGAGGAAGTGGGAGCTGAAGGGAGAAGAGGAGCGGGAGAAGATCCTGCGGAACATTCCCCTGGGGCGTCCGGCGCGACCCGAGGAGGTGGCGGCGGCGATCCTGTTTCTCGCCTCCGATGACGCCTCTTACATTACCGGGGCGTGCCTTGACGTCAACGGCGGAGCCTTCATGATGTAACTTCCGGTGGGAGGCGACCGTATGACGGGGGCGTCATCCGTAGGCCCCGTCTTGTGGATGAGAAGGGAGGAAAAAGATGGATGGAAAAAGGGTCAGGGAAAGCAGCGTCGTGATGTCCCAGCTGATGAGCCCTCAGGATGCCAACATTGCCGGGAATGTCCATGGAGGGGTGATCATGAAGCTGATCGATACCGCGGCGGGTGTCGTTGCCATCCGACACGCGAGATCCAACTCGGTCACCGCCTCCATTGATCGGCTGGATTTCCATCATCCCGTTTTTATCGGAGATTTCTTAACCCTTCTGGCTACTTTGAACTTTGTAGGAACCACCTCCATGGAAGTGGGCGTCCGCGTGGAGGCGGAAAATCTCATTACCGGCGAAAGACGCCATACGGCATCCGCGTATCTGACCTATGTGGCCCTGGGCGGAAACGGCCGGCCCATGCCGCTGCCCTCTCTGATCCTGGAGACGGAGGAGGAAATGCGGCGAAACAGAGAGGCGAAAGCCAGAAGGGAAACCCGTCTTACCGAAAAAAAGAAAGAAAAGGCCTGCCAGCTCAAGGCGGAGAACTGTCCGTGAGTCCGGGTCGAGATTTTTTATATGACGACCTGGATCCGGTGCGGGCAGGGTTTTTGCGTCATTCTTCCGTCGCAGACTTCCACTTCTTGTTCAGAGTCCCATCGTAGGACACTGTGAGGATGCCCGGCCTTGCGGGGCGAGTGCCGTTGCAAAGCCGACGCCGATCAGACCAATGCCCGCGATCGCGAACACCGCTTCATACCACCCCGCATCCACCAGCCACCCGAATGCGGCGCTGCCGATCGATAGTCCTCCGAAAAGACTAAAGGCAAACAGTGAAAACGCCTTTCCGCGGGAGGTTGCACTGATCTCCGTACCCCGGAGCTGCAAGGTCGTATGCAGTGATGCGTACCCGAGCCCCATCGCCAACATGCCGACGGCGAACACCGGCATCGGCCAGCGAGGGATAAACGCCAGATAGGATAAGCCCATCAGCAGGCCTCCCGCGATTGCCAGTGTATTTTCAGAGAACCGGCGCCGGATCCGGCCCATCAAAAGGCCGCTCGTCATCATACCGATGCCGAAGAGGGCGATTAACATGCCGACCGTGAACTGGTCGAGGTTGTAGCGATGGATCCCAAAGGAACCGAAGTAGGTCATTCCACCCCACAGCAAAAAGCCCTGAAGAAAAACGGCGGCATAGACGAATAGGGCGCGGCGATTGCGGAGGAGATCGATATAGCGGTCGACGCAGGCCGCTGTCTCGCCCGTAGTTCGGGTGTCCAGTCGCCACAGGAAGACAAGAGGAATCAGCGCCAATGTCGCATTCCCTATGAGCATCAGCCGCCACGATACGAAATAGGCGATGGTGCCGCCGATCGACGCGGAGAAGGCTATGGCTGCAGAGTTGATCGCTGCAAAGCGGCCGAGCACCAACTGACGGCGTTCATACTCAACTGTGTCTCCGATGAATACCAGGGTCAGGGGTAACACCGCACCTGCCAGGGCCCCGGCCAGCAGGCGGACGAGGATGAACTGCCAGGTCGTGATTGTGAGGGCGGAGAGGATCGTGCAGATGCAGAAACCAACACCCGCCGCCCGTACCACCGCAATCCGCCCCAAGCGGTCCGAAAGGGGGCCGTAGAAGAGCTGTCCTGTGCCGTAGGCAAGGGAGTAGGTCGTCATCGCCAGTCCGATGGTGCCGGGAGAAGATCCCAGTGAATTCGAAATGGATGGCAGAACCGGCGCCAGGATCCTGATATCGACCGCCACCAGAAAGGAGAGAATGAAGAGGAGTGCAAGAGGGCTCATAGGGCGGATACACATTCCTTTTTCTATTTCATCGTCAAGAGTACGGAGGCTCTTTCCACCTCCGGGACAGAACATACGGATTTACCCGCCGGATCGCGGAGAGGGGTTTCCGCGTCGATGTCCGTTCAGGCAGGGGCAGTATCGCGGAATCGTGTTCTCATGTCAAGGAGGCTTCCCCTGAAAGGTGATTTTATCGTGCCATAAAAACTCCTTGACAGTCCGGAATTGATACGTTAATCTGAAGTCTAATCTGGAATGGTTCCGAAAATGAAACAGATCACCAAAGAAGGGCTTGTCCGGCAACTCAGAGAAAAGGGGTTCAAGATCACCCCCCAGCGGAGGGCGATTATCGAGGCTCTGGTCGATAACAGGCCTCTTCATCCCGGCGCTCATCTGATTTTCGAGGAGGCGAAGAAGAAGACCAAGAGTCTCAGTTTGTCGACGGTGTACGCGACGATGGGCGAATTTTCCCAGCACGGCCTCGTCAAATCCCTCGAGTTTGACCGGATGGACAACCGTTACGAGGGCAATCTCGACGAGCATGTCAACCTCATCTGTAAACGCTGCGGAAGGATCGAAGATTACCCCCTGCCTGCGCTCATCGAACCCAAAGAGATTGCCGGAAAAATGGGATTTCGGGTCATGGATGCGAGGATGGAGTATTACGGGTTTTGCCGGGACTGTGTGACAAACCAGTCGGATCTTCCCGGCGGGAGGATGAGGAGAAACCGGAAATCCTGAAAAAAGGGAGATTCTCTTTTTTTACGTTTCACCTGGAATCATTCCGGTTTGATACGATGTCTCAGATCAACATATATTTCAAACCAATCCAATAATTTGTAAAGGAGGTTCCCATGAAGAATTCAAAAAAACTGACTACCAGGGCCGGCGCACCTGTTGTCGACAACCAGAATGTCTTGACCGCCGGGCCGCGGGGGCCGCAACTCCTGCAGGATGCCTGGTTCCTGGAAAAACTGGCCCATTTCGATCGGGAGGTGATTCCCGAACGACGGATGCATGCCAAAGGATCAGGCGCCTACGGCGCCTTTACCGTGACCCATGACATCACCAAGTACACTCGCGCCAAGATCTTCTCCAAGATCGGCAAGAAGACCGACTGTTTCCTGCGCTTCTCCACCGTCGCCGGCGAGCGTGGGGCCGCCGACGCCGAGCGGGACATCCGGGGCTTTGCCATGAAGTTCTACACCGAGGAGGGCAACTGGGACCTGGTCGGCAACAACACGCCGGTCTTCTTCCTGCGAGATCCTCTGAAGTTTCCCGACCTCAACCACGCCGTAAAACGGGATCCCCGTACCAACATGCGCAACGCCAAAAACAACTGGGACTTCTGGACCTCGCTCCCGGAGGCGCTCCACCAGGTCACCATCGTCATGAGCGACCGGGGCATTCCCGCCACCTACCGCCACATGCACGGCTTCGGCAGCCACACCTTCAGCTTCATCAACAAAAAGAACCAGCGCTTCTGGGTCAAATTCCACCTCAAGACGCAGCAGGGGATCAAGAACCTGACCGACCAGGAGGCCGAGGCGCTCGTCGGCAAGGACCGGGAAAGCCACCAGCGGGACCTCTACGAGAGCATCGAGAAGAAGGACTTCCCCCGCTGGACCCTCTCTGTCCAGATCATGCCGGAGAAGGAGGCGGCTGCTCTCCCCTACAACCCCTTCGACCTCACCAAGGTCTGGTATAAAAAGGATTATCCCCTGATCGAGGTGGGGGTCCTGGAGCTGAACAAGAACCCGGAAAACTATTTCGCCGAGGTCGAACAGGCCGCCTTCAATCCGGCCAATGTCGTACCCGGCATCGGTTTTTCGCCCGACAAGATGCTCCAGGGGAGGCTCTTCTCCTACGGCGATGCCCAGCGCTACCGCCTCGGCGTGAACCACCACCAGATCCCGGTCAACGCTCCCCGCTGCCCGTACCACAGCTTCCACCGTGACGGTGCGATGCGGGTGGATGGCAACTACGGAAGCACCCTCGGCTATGAACCCAACAGCTACGGTGAGTGGCAGGAGCAGCCCGACTTCTCCGAACCGCCGCTGAAGCTGGAGGGGGATGCGTATCACTGGAATTTCCGCGAGGACGATGACGACTACTTCACCCAGCCCGGCAAGCTCTTCCGGCTGATGAGCCCTGCGCAAAAGAAGGTCCTCTTTGAAAACACCGCCCGGGCGATGGGCGATGCGCCAAAGATGATCAAGGTTCGCCACATCGGCAACTGCCTGAAGGCCGATCCGGCCTACGGTAAGAGGGTGGCCAAGGCGCTGGGGATCCCGCTGAGCGATGTGCCTAAATAGCCACAGCGCCGATCCGGCGGGGCCTATGCAAAGGAGGGTTTGCCCGAACAGGGCAACCCCCCCTGAAAAGAGTGGTTCGGGATTAAAGTTTCTTGCCGGTTTTTCCGAAAAACATCTTGAGCGGCTTGCCGGTTTCCGGTAGAAAATATTGTTGGGATGTCACCAACGGCTTGGAAGGCGAGATCATGGGAAGGAAGAGGTTGGATATGAAAAAGATTTTGCGGACAATCGTCCCGGCCTGCCTGATCGGCCTTTTGGGCATCTGGCCGGGCGCAGTTTTTGCCCTCAGTCCCGAGCAGGTGATCGCCCTCAAGAAGGCCGGGGTCAGCGAAGAGACGATCCGGCTCATGATCC
>PNOO01000061.1 GCA_013824905.1 Syntrophus sp. (in: bacteria)
GCGGAACGTATCCCCATGAGCCGTGACGAGGAAGCCGCCGCCGCTCGGCTCTTGGCCGAGCTCCGCCAGCGGGCCGCTTCCCTTGGCCATCGCCGCGTCGAGGAATTCATCGCAGCGCTGCCAGCAAATTACCTCAACGAAGAGGTCAACAGCTTTGCCGTCCCCCGCCGCATCTTCCGGCACAGCCTCATCTACGAGAATGTCCGCGCCGGGGGGGGGGTCTATGTCGGCAGGGAGAGCACCGAGGGAGAAAAGGGTGAGGCGTGCGAACGGCTCTCCGCGCTCGAGACCCGCTTCCACCTCGGCGTCGAGGGACCCGACATCGACTTCATCTTGGAGGTATTCGAGGCGCTGCGCGTCCTCGACATCAACATGAACCGTTCCTACTATGACCGTTTTACGCCCTCCCCGAGCGGCGGGGCAGCCGTGGGGATCATGACCTTCTATCTTGATCCTTGCGTGGACATCACCCCGTTGGAAAAAGTCCTGGCCGGGATGGGAAAGCGAGGAGGTGGCGGCCGGGCGGAGGGCGGCCGGCTTCTGGCCGACATCGAATCGATCCTGCGCGGCCTGAGCCGGCGAGACCTCTCCCCGGAGGAGACCTCCGGCCTGCTTGCGCGACTGCGTGCGTACACCAACGTCAACGCCGACACCCGGAACACAGCCGAATTCGGGAACTTCCTCCTCAACGCACTGAGCGACTTTCTGGAGGCGGCCGATTTGCTTGGCGTGTCGGACAACCCGCGCATCATGCGGCGCCTGCTCGGGTTCGACGCCTTCGAGGAGTTCTGGGTGGACACCAAGCGCGGCCAGCGAATCGCAGTCACAGAGGGCTTCCGGACGCGGCACAACTCCGCCCGCGGGACGGCCAAGGGTGGTCTGCGGATCGATCCGATAGTCGAGTTCACCGAGGTGGCGGCCCTCGCCTTCATGATGACCTGGAAATGCGCACGCTCGAAGGTTCCGTTCGGCGGCGGTAAGGGCGGTCTCAAGCTCAACCCGCGCGACTTCGGCGATGCCCGTCTCGATTACTCCGACACCCTCACCAACTTCGGACGCTCACTCTTTCTGGTCACAGGCCCGACCCGCGACGTCCCGGCCGGCGACGTGGGCTGCGGTCCGCAGGAGATCGGCCTGCTCTTCGAGGGATTCAAGTCGGCCCTGCACGACTTGGCCATGATCGCCTACGGGCTGAAGAAAAACGTCGCTTTTCTTGGCAACAAGGTGCTCACCCTCGCCGACGCCCGCGTCATCCTGAGCGAAAACTTCGACGTGGACTGGCACGACGAGCGCATCCTGCGCGAGCTGGCGATGAATGAGGGTTATCTCGAACTCGTGGTCGCCCCCCAGATCACGGGCAAGCCGCGCATGGGGATCCAGGCCCGGGGAGGCGCGACCGGACGCGGCCTGCGGTACACTCTGCTTGCCGCCGTAACCCGGCTCTACCTAGACGGCCGCTGGAAGCCGGTCGAGGCGCCGACGGTCGGGGAGAGGCGTCTCTTGGAGAGTCTGGCCGGTGTGAACGAGGCCGCCCTGCTTGCCGCGGCTGACCGTGAGGACGATGTGGGATCAATCGCGGATGAAACCTGGCGGGCGCTCGACGATGGGGTGTTTCCGAAGCTTCTCCGGGACAAGCGGATCGTGGTGCAGGGGTCCGGCAAGGTCGGCGGCTCCTTCATCGAGGAAATGGCCCGGTATCCCGTGATCTTTACGGCTGTAGCCGACCGGGATGGCGCTCTGATCGGCCGTCTCGATCCGGCCGAGCTGCTCCGGGCGGCCCGGAGCGCTGGTTCCGTGTTCGGTTGCGAAACGGGCGTCGAACGGCGGATCCCCGGGGCCGAGGAAGGCAAGGCCGTGCTGGAACTCGACTGCGACATCCTGGTCCCCGCAGCCCTGGAGAACGCAATCAGTGCGGCCAACGCCGAGAAGGTCCGCGCGGTGCTGGTTGTCTGCGGCGCGAACGGTCCCAACACGACCAAGGCCGAGAAGATTCTCCACCGGCGCGGCGTAACGGTTTTGTATGATTTTCTGGCCAATAGCGGTGGGGTAATCGCCTCCTATTTCGAGTGGCTCCGGAACCTGGCGGAACGGCGCCGCTACGAAGCCGAGACGATCCGGTGCGAACGGTTCCGGGTAGAGGAGCTGGCTCGTTTCGTGATGCCCGAATTCCGTCCCCGGATCCTCGCCATTCTGCGGGAACCCGAATCCCCGGCGGCGACGGAGGCCTGGAATACGATACTGCGCGATATCGCGATTGCCGCTGTGAACGAGGACTATGAAGAGGCCGCCCGGGGCTGCGTTTCGCTCAAGACGGCAGGTTACGCCTCCGCCATCCTGCGCGTTCTGGCCGCAGAGCTGCTGCGCGCGCCGCAATCCGACCGACCGGGATTCATCGCCGGACTGAAACCGGAGACCCGACGCCGTCTGGCGCGCTGTCTCCACCATCCGGAGGCGGCCCTAATCGACCCCAGCGCAGCGGCGCTGGCGGAATGGGTCGAGGAGGGATTGTAGATTCAATGCAACACTATTCACAGACAGATTTATCGAAAGAAATCTTCTCCGGCAGAAACAAGCCTGACAGAGCTCAAAACAACGGCCTGGCGTTTGATTCGATTGTTGGCAACACGGCGCCGGAAGATGATCTTTTAGGCATTATCTGCGAACGCATCCGGAGCGCTGCCAAGCTTCTTGGACTATCGAGACCGGATATATTAAAGATTTTCGGTTCTTACAACCTGTTTGAGGGGGAGGTCACAGCACCGGTTGGAAGCAAAGAAGGAAAATTCCTGATTGTCGAGGCGCATCATGTCATTCAGGGCAAAGTCGGCAAGGGCGCCCTGAAAATTATTCGACCGCAAGACTTGGCGCGGGAAAGCAAAAATTTCGTAGAAATCGTCCCTCGGATTGCAGAAGTCATCCCACCCACGCCACAAGAAAGGTGGAATAACGAAGCGGAGGCCTGGGATACGGTGAAACAATTTCTCCGTGAGCTCAGTACGGGCGAAACCCTCAGCATGAGTCTGAAATCACAGACCACCGGGGCGCCATTTGCCGGAAGCGAGGGGTTCATATTATGCGCAGCAGGCGAGTACGATCCGGACTCCGGCCGCTTTTTCCTTAAGTCCGTATTGAGCGGCAACGACGACGATAGAGCGCGTGATAAGGAGCTGTTGGAAACCATTATGAATTCCGCAGCTGAAGTATTGTCCAGAGCTGGAAGGATCGCGCATGATCATATCGTCCACGCTGCCGAGACCAACAGTACACTCACTTCCCGGCTCAACCTCCAGCTCCCCACTAATGTCGTGGAAGGGCATCTGAGAGCGCTGCTTCAGGAGGACCCCGGAATCGTCATCGGCGACGAAGATATGACGGCCCGATTGCGTAAAATTCTGGCTCGCAGCGACTACAAACCGACAGAGTGCGCCCTTGCCAAGGAGGCCGCCCGAATGCAGCTCACCCATTCAATCCTTAAGCGAAGCACGCGCGAACATCTGAGGAGCAACTTGGCCGGTCTTCCGCCAAAGGGCTTTCCTAAACCGGAACAGTTCCGGGAGATTGTCGATATTTTATTCGGTTCAGGAAAGACGCAGCGTTCGGAAGACCAAATTTTCCACCATCGTGAGCCAATATTGAGAAGTCTGTCGGCCGCACTTTCCACGGGTCGGCTCGATGAAAGCGGTGATCCATTGGTGCTTTCCCTTTATCTGCGGGTGCTGCTGGACAATCAGGCGAAAATGATGAAGGCGGCCTTGATGACCAGAATGTCTCCGGACGAAGCCCTGCCTGCGGACTGGTTTGATAAGTTTCCATTGTTATCCAACAGGCAAGAAGCCGACCTGGCAACGATGCTGCCAATGGCCGACACCAGCAAACCGGAAGCGATGCGGCGTTTTGTCCATATTCTTGAAATTCTGACGGAACTTATGAATACCCTGCCTGAAAAGGCAGAGGACCGTTATTCAACAGCGCGAGGGGAGGTGATCGAACTTGCGATCCGAGCGATCACCTCCGCTGGTGGAATTATCCCTTCAGTGGAACGGATCAGGTTTTTTGTCTCCCCCTTTACCTTCGAATGTGTGACGCCGAAACTGGGTGTCGTCACCCGTAAACCGCTGGAGGTCTGTGGCTCCGAATTACGCCCCGAAGCCATGGCTGCCGGGGCCGTCTATTCGATGGAAGCAGTCCTGAAAAGGCAGGGGGCATCCAAAACCAAGCCATTGAAGGGGTTAACAGTTGCCATACAGGGATTGGGCAATGCGGGTAAAGGCGTTGCTACGATGATGAAAGACGGGGGCGCCCGAATCATCGCGGTCAGCGACAGCCGGGGCGCTATTACTGCGCCGGAAGGTTTGAAGGAGGCGGATCTCTCGGCACTGCTCGCTCACAAAACTGCTGGTAAAAGGCTGGATACCTTTGTATCGCCGGAGATGCCAGGTGTTAGCACCTCGACAAACCACCCGCCCTTTATCCTGCACAAAAATCCTGACACCTTGATGACCGTAAAGGCAGATATCCTGGTATTGACCGCCATGCCGGCCGCCATCAAACAGGAAAATGCTGGAAGCATACAAAGCAGCCTTATTTTCGAGTTGACCGGCGCTGCCGTCACTAATGGAGCCAGGAAGGATCTGTGCAAGCGATCCATCTCTGTTATTCCGGACAATCTGGTCAGTTCGGGAGGGTTGTTGGCTTCGCTGTCGGAAATGCTGCAAAACAGCTATGGGGAGCAGTGGGAACAAATGCTGGAACAAGTCACCTTACGACAGCAAATAGAGAAAAGTCATGAGGCGATACACAAAATCGTAAAAAAATATAGGGTAGATATTACCACAGCTTCAGATATCTTGGCGCTCACGCGGATATTTGCACTGGCCGTTTACCGGGAAAACCTTGAGGCCGCCTCAAGGAGGCTCCAGGAACAGATCCAGGCTGTCAACAATGGGGAACTGATCCTGATCGCTTCAGACGACGACGAAGATGGGGTGGCATCAGCGGCCATTCTCCGGGGACTTATCGCCAAGATCAACCCCGGCAGGGAGAGGCAGATTTTGTACCTAAGTGCGTCGCTACGCTCGAATACGATCCTTAACGTTATCGATAAGCAAGTCAAGGCAGGAGTGACTGTCAAACGAATATTCGTATTGGACCGCGCGTTCCCCATGACTGAATCAGGCCAGCAGGTCGCCACAGAGATCGCTAAACGATGCAGCATCACAATGATCAATAACCACGATCTCCCGAAACATCTCCTAAACAGAATTGCCCGCGGGTTGTCCAAGATTAAAACGACCGATATAAAGTCCCCTTCCGACCTGAAAATCCTGCTCATCACTCCGCAGACGCTGAAAGCTACCGTGTCTGCCCGGCATTTTTCCACTGCCCTGGTGTTAAAAGAAATCGCCCACCAGCTCCTTGCTGATCCGCATGTGCTTAACCGAATAGACTGGCAGGCCGGGGTTGGAAGCTGCCTCGATATATCGCCCGAGACGAGCGATGAGTGGCTTCTCTTCTATGCCCAGTTTAATCACGACCAGATGATGGAGGCAGCGCGGGCGGTTCGCATCGTGGCCAGAGCATATGGGTTCATGAGCGCCATTCAAGCAATCGAGGGTATCGAAAGGCCCGACCAACTGGAAACAAACAAATCCTGGGAAGTTTTCATGGGCGCCTACAAACTGCTGGCCGAGAGAATTCAGCTGCTTGTAGAAAAAATCGTCATGGAAAACATTGGAAGACCGTACGTGTCGCATTTGTTCAGCCCTCAGGAAGTCGAGTCGCCGATGCCACCCGTCGGAGAGCAAACCCGATTCCTTGATCTTTACCCGTGGATATCAGAACATCTGACCAAGTGTTCCGATTTCTCGGAAAAACCTATCATTGTGGGCCAGGTCATGGGTGACGGGTTCGAAAAAAAGTACCTTGGTGTCAGGATCAGATGCCCGCGCGATGTAGAACTTATGAAGGTTGGACTGCCGGAAGATTTCAAGACCGGCGGGCTGCCGAATACAGCCGTGGCAGAAGTCCCGCTCGATGAATCCATGCCGCCTGAACAGCAATTCCGAAGCCTGGTAGAAGGCATATGGTGGAAAATAGTAACCCCAACGATCAAACCAAAGAAACGCAGGTTATAGATCATTTATTTCGAACGGCAATCCTCACCGTAATGATGAACCCATAGTTGCTGAGTAATGAAAGAAGGATTTATTTCCGAACTTCATATCATACCTGAACACAAGAACGCATGATTCAGATGAGCTTCCATTCCACAGACCCCACCGGAGTTTGTACACATTGTTTCGAACGGATTTTGTTCACTCCCCGGTAAAGACAGGCTTGCGCTTTTCCGCAAAGGCGGCCAGGGCCTCGACACGGTCCTTTGTCGGGATGGTCACCTCGTAGGCTTTCGACTCCAGAGGCAGGGCCACTCCGATAGAGGCTTCCATTCCATTGTTGATGGCGAACTTCGCCTGGGCGACGCCGATGGGTCCGTTCTTTGCGATCTCCCGGGCCATTTCCAGGGCGGCCGCCATGAGCTGATCCGGCGCCACGACACGGTTCACGAGACCGATATCCAAAGCGGTTTTCGCATCGATCCGCTGTGCGGTAAAGATCATCTCCTTTGCTTTTGCGATACCGATGATCCGCGGAAGCCGCTGGGTCCCGCCCGCCCCCGGGATGATCGCGAGACTCGTTTCAGTAAAACCAATGATTGCAGTAGAAGAAGCGATGCGGATGTCGCAAGCCAAGGCCAGCTCTACACCGCCGCCGAAGGCGAAGCCGTTTATAGCAGCAATGACCGGGACACGCACCTGCTCGACGGCGGTGAACGTGTTCCTGATCGTGAAGATGTATCGGCGGACCTGATCCGGAGTCATGCTTTTGCGCTCTTTCAGGTCGGCCCCGGTGGAGAACGCCACCTTCTTCGGATCCTCCCCGGGAGCGCCGGTGATGACAATGCAACGGAGCCCCATATCGAAATTGGCCTCGCGGATTGTATCGGCAAGCGCACTGAGCAGATCGACGTTAAAGCAGTTCATCGTATCGGGACGGTTCAGGGTGAGCATCATGATCCCCTCTTCCGTCCTTTCCTGTAAAAGAATTGCAGCCATACACCCCTCCTTCTCATTATAGCGCCGCGGTTCCGCCAACGGCGCGGGTTTTTCCTTAGACCTTCAGATCCCCCCAGACCGACTCACGGATGGGGACGTGGAGGGCAATCTCAAACGCCCGGGCGAGCCTGTCCCGCGTCTCGGAAAAGGCGATAACGCCGTCGTGGAACAGGAGCGATCCCGTGTAGAAAGGGTGCCCCTCCTCGTCATAGCGTTCCCGCATCTCTTGCCGGAAACGCGCCATCTCCTCTTCGTTCACCACGCCCCCCTTGTCCGTGATGTTCTTCCGCCGGACCGTCTCCAGGATGAAGCCGGCCGTCTCGCCGGACATCACCGTTGTCCGGCCGCGCATGTTGGTAAAGGCGAAGCGGGGTTTGAAGGCGCGGCCGCACATCCCGTAATTGGCCGCCCCGTGGTCGGGGCCGACGACGTAGGTCACCTTGGGGACCTCCAGGCAGCTGCAGGCGCGGACCATGTCGGCGCCGTACTTGCCGATCCCGCCCCACTCCTCGGCCTTGCCCACCATGTACCCGGGAGATCCCTGGAGAAAGAGAACAGGAATGCGGGAGTTGCCGCAACGGATCATCCATTCCGTGGCCTTCCGGGCCGCCTCGATGTAGATCATCCCACCGGCGTTGGAGGCGATCACCCCTACGGGGATCCCCTTAAGCCACATCTTTCCGCAGACGATCGACTCCCCCCGGGCGAGCCCGTACTGGGGCTTGTATTCGTGAAAATAACCGCCGTCGGCCAGGCACATGATCGTATCGCGGATGCTGATGTGCTGGTAGGTGTTAACCGGGCTTGTGCACATCATCTCCCGGTAATCGTGCCGCGGTTCCCGCGTCTCCCGCCGGTCGACATACAGCGCCTGCGACGGTTCGAAGGCCATCATCTCCCTCAGTTTTACGATCCCTTCCTCCTGGCTCTTGACCAGGTGGTCGCAGCCGCCGGAGTGCTGGGTATGGACATAAGCACCGCCCAGGTCCTCCATCGAGACCGTCTCGCCGATCGCCGATTTCACCATTGGCGGTCCGGCGAGAAAGGCATAGGCGAGCTTCTCGATCATGATCGATTCCGAGGCCAGGTAGACGATGTAGGCGCCCCCGGCGGTGTTCCCGCCTGTGGAAAGGGTATATTGCTTGATCCCTTTTGCCGACATCCGGCACATGTTGTAGAACATCGTTCCGAAATGACCGTCGTCCGCAAAGCAGCCGGCCTGGAGCGGCAGGTTGATGCCTCCGGAATCGGCGATATAGATGCAGGGGAGACCGCACTGCTCTGCAACGGCCTGAGCGCGCATGTGCTTCTTCAGGGTGATCGGGAAATAGGTGCCGGCCGCGTAGCGGTTTTCGTTGGCGAAGATCATGCAGTCCTTGCCCTCGATGACGCCTACTCCGGTGATCACGCCGCCGCCGGGGATGTGGCCCCGCTTTTCCTCCTCATAGACCGGCCCGCCGAAAAGTCGTTTCTTGCCGATCTCGTATCCCGCGTCGAGACCCATTTCGAAGAATTCCGTCCCCGGATCGATCAGCATTGAGATAAGCTCGCGCATCGGTTTCTTCTCCTGCCGGGCGAGCCGCTCCACCTGGGATGCTCCGCCGATGTCGTAAGCCTCCTGACGATGGTTGAACAAGAGCTCATCCTGTTCCTCCCAGTGCTTGAGATTGACCGTCCGCTCCTGTTCCCGTCTCTCCGCGCGCGTCAGGCGCGTCTTCGTCTCTTCCGCCATCGTCGATACCCCTCCTTCATCTCATTAAAAATTCTTTAGTTAGGAATATATGAGAGGCCCACGCATCTGTCAAATGATTTGTCTTCACTCTGATCAACGCTGAGGGCTCAAATACTTACCCTCTTGTCTTAACACAAGATGTTGTTCAAATATTTGCGAGATAAATTCCGAGATATATTCCCCTTGACACACATGCCTCCTTTCCGTATTCTCAGCACCCGCTAAAGCAAATTCTTATCAATCACCTGTCCCTTTATGTTTTCCGGGTGTATGCCGATAAGAACTGTGAAGCAACAAACAAAGTGCTTTTAGACACTGGAAGAGCATCAAGAATTAGAGCACTATTCCATGAACGATAGAAAATATATGGCCGTCTCGCCGGGCGCGGTCATACCGGAGGCCTTGCCGGAGTTCAGAATCTATATTCGTTCGTCGGAGGGGAGATATATCCTCTGGGCGCTGGAGGGCAATAAGGTCGGTACGGATCAACTTGCCAAGCTCACCGAAGGCGGTCTCTCTGAGGTCTTCATCGACATCCAGGATCAGTTCAAGTACGAGCAGTATCTCGAGACCAACTTGGGGAGTATTCTCGATAACCGATGGGCTTCGAACGATCAGAAGGCGACCATCTTCAGCAACGTTTCCACCAATGTCGTCAAGAATGCCTTTGAGACTTCCATGGGGCTGGGCGTCATGAGTGCGGACGTCATGCAGCGGACGCAAGCAATGGTCAAGAACGCCCTGCTTTTCATCTCGGAATCAAAATCGCTTCAGGCCCTGGCAAAAATGATCGGTCATGACTATGAGACGTATGAACATGCCACCAAGGTTCTATGGTTTACCGTGTCGTTTCTCAATAGCAGTAAGGATATCCTGGAGAAGATTCAGCCGGGTTATCAAGACCTCGATGTGGAACAGAAAAAGGAGGTGGTGAGACTATGCGGTGTCGGGGCCATCCTGCACGACATCGGCAAAGCCTTTGTCTCAAAAGAGATCCTCCATAAAGACGGCCCTCTTGCGGATATCGAGTGGGAAGTCATGAAACGGCATCCGCTCAGCGGTTTGGCCATGCTCCTCGATACGGACCTTCCCTTGTTTGTCAAGAAAGGGATCCTGCATCATCATGAGGATTTTAACGGCGGCGGTTATCCTATGGGCCTGGAGGGACTGAATATCTGCATCCTGGCCCGCGTGCTGAGGATCATCGATACGTTCGACGCCATGACGTCGCGCCGGCCTTACAAAGATCCCGAAACCCCGGCGAAAACCGTACGGATCATGTGTGGAAAGCCGGACGGTAGCAAAGTGACGGACGATTCCGAACAGGATCCCCGCGATCAGGGCATGAGGCCGTGCTTCGATGAGGATCTGCTCCGGCAATTTATCCTGTTTCTCGGCAATGTGAAGCTGGATCGGTAAAGTCCCGCCCTGAGCCTTCTTTCTATTTTCTGCCTTCATCGCACCGCTTATTTCCAGGTCTGCAGCACACAATCTGTCCGGTTTAAGAGGGAATTGGGCGCTGCGGGGCGAACCGAAGGCCGCCCCCACGGCTTCAGCAGAACTATAGAGATTCCATGTTTATGTCGACTTTTCCGTAGCCGGCCTTCTTCAGGGCCATCCGGATCAGCGGTGTACAGTAAGCCAGAAGCGCGATCAGCAGGAAAAAGGCCGTGATCGGCCGGGTGTAGAACATATCGAAACTTCCGGCGGATAATATCAGCGCCTGGCGGAGGGAGTTCTCGACAAGCCTCCCGAGGACCATCGCCAGGATGAGCGGCACGATCGGATATTTCAGTTTCTTCAGGGCATAGCCGACAAGGCCGAAGCCCAACATCATCCAGACGTCAAACATACTGTTGTTGACGCTGTACGCCCCTATCGAGGCGAAGATGACGATGAACCCCATCATGATCGAGTAAGGGATCCGGAGCATGGCTACGAAAAGGGGGATGAGGAAGATGTTCATCAACAGCAGAATCAAGTTACCGATATACATGCTCGCGATGAGACCCCAGACCAGATCGGGGTTGTTTGTAAACAGGAGCGGACCCGGACGGATGCCCCACATCATGAAACCGGCGAGCATGACGGCCGTCGTTGCGGAGCCCGGCACGCCGAGAGCGAGAAGCGGAGCGAAACCGCTGATCGAGGCGGCGTTATTGGCCGATTCCGGCGCCGCGACGCCGGCGATGTCGCCTTTTCCGAAGGTCTCGGGGTGTTTCGACGCATTCTTTTCGACGATGTAGGCGAGGAACGATGCGGTTGTAATTCCGCCTGCCGGGACAAGGCCGATTAGAAAGCCGATCAATCCGCCGCGGACGATCGCCCAGCGGCCGTCGACCCACTCTTGCCACGTCAGAAAGACGTCGCTGAGTTTGAACTTATCCTTGACCAGGACACCGCCCTCCGGCGCCTCGATGCTGTTGAAGACTTCGGCCAGACCAAATATCCCGCAAATGACGACGACGAAATCGATGCCGCCAAGAAGCTGAGGCACACCAAAGGTGAAACGCGGCATGCCGCTCAC
>PNOO01000062.1 GCA_013824905.1 Syntrophus sp. (in: bacteria)
TCTTCCCGTGCCGGAAAAGTACGGCGGGGCGGGGGCGGATTTCGTCACGTGCTGCCTCGCCGGAGAGGCAGCAGGCCATGCCGGCGTTGACGGCGGCCACATCCTCGCCTGGGGCGCCCACACCTATCTGTGCGCGGCCAACATCATGCAGCACGGCACCGAGGCCCAGAAGGAGAAGTACCTCCCGAAGCTCGCCACCGGCGAATGGATCGGCTGCATGGGGCTCACCGAACCGGGCTGCGGCTCCGACGCAGCGGCGCTGACCACAACGGCGGTCCGCAAGGGGGACAAATACATCCTGAACGGCTCGAAGACCTTCATCACCAACGCCCCCCTCTCCGAGGTCTTCATCATCTTCGCGACCCTCGACAAGGCGAAGAAGCACAAGGGGATCACGACCTTCATCGTGGAGCGCGGTTTTCCGGGGATCTCCACCGGAAAGCCGATGCACAAGATGGGCTGCCGGGCATCCGCAACCTCGGAGGTGTTCCTCGAAGAGTGCGAGATTCCCGCCGAGAACTGCCTGGGGGGCGAGGGGAACGGCTGGCTGATCGCCCTGGGAGGCGTGGAGTGGGACCGGAGCACCCTGATCGCCCCGTTCCTCGGCGGCCACACCTTCATGCTGGAGAGCTGCGCCCGCTATGCGAACCAGCGGCGGGCCTTTAACCGGCCCATCCGGGAGTTCCAGTCCATCCAGAACCGGATCGCCGACATGAAGGTCTACATCGAGGCCGCCCGGCTCGCCATATATCGGATTGCCGCCTCCAAGGACAGCGGCGTGGCGCTCAATCCGCTTACCGCCGCCGTGAACAAGATGTATGTCGGCGACCGGGGCTTCGAAACGGCGTCGGAGGGGGTGGATCTCTTCGGCGGGTACGGCTACATCCACGAGTATCCGGTGGAGAGGATCATGCGGGACGCGAAGCTGGGCCAGTTGGGCGGGGGCACATCCGACATCATGCGGATGATCGTCGCCCGGTTCATGATGATGTAAAAAGGGCGGCTTCGTAAAAAGGCCACAGGCAAGGCGCGCGAAACCTGAGGAATGAGGCGTACTTTGGCGTACGCCGCAATGACGAAGGATGAAGCGCAACGCAGCATCCGGACTTTTTACGAAGTCGTCAAGGAGAAAGCGCGATGGATTACGAACTGTCGGATGAGCACAGGGGCTTGCAGGCCCAGATGGGAAAGTTCTGCCGGGAGGAGATCGCACCAGGCGCCGCCCTCTTTGACGAGGCCCCCCCGGAAGAGGTCGCCGCCCGGATGAGGACCAACCTCAAAAAGCTTGCCGGTACGGGCTTTCTGAATCTCCTGATGGGAGAAGACCCGCTCGGTTCGTGCGTCGCCGGCGAAGAACTGGCCCGGGTCTGCCCTTCGACCTACCTCGCGGCCGTCTCATCGGCGATAGCTTTCGGAAGGACCGTCAAACGGTTCGGCTCGGATGCCCAGCGAGAGCGGTATCTCCCGCCCCTGGCCGCGGGCGAGGGGATCGGCGCGTTTGCCTGTACAGAAAGGGAGGCGGGATCGGACCTGGGAGGGATGGCCACAACTGCTGAAAAGCGTGATGGCCGATGGGTCCTGAACGGAGAGAAGGACCTCGTAACCAACGCCCCCATCGCCGATGCATTTCTCGTCCTCGCCTGGACCGACCGGAACGAAGGGCTGGAGGGGGGAACGACCCTCTTTCTCGTCGACCGGTCCACCGAGGGTCTCACGATCGGAAAACCGGCGGAAACGATGGGCCTCCGCGGCGCGCCGATCGCCGGGATCCGCCTGGAGAACTGCCGGGTGACGGACGAGGCCCTCCTCGACGGGGCCGTCGGCGCCGGCTGGGGCCGGATGCAGGCCCTCCTGGAAGAGATCAAACTCGCCGTCTCCGTCCTGTGCGTGGGCGTCGGCATGGCCTGCATGGAGGAATCGACCCGCCACGCGAAGGCGAAAAAGGCGTTCGGAAAACCGATCGGTCTGTTCGAAGGGGTCGGGGCGAAGCTCGCCACCATGTTTACGCTCAACGACATCGGCCGGATGATGACCTGCCGGGCCGCCTGGGCGATGGAGCGGAACGATCCGGAAGGCCCCGTTCTGACCTCCTGCGCGAAGCTCTTTACGAGCGAGGCGGCAGGAAGGATCGCCGATCTGGCGATGCAGGTCCATGGCGGGCACGGTTATCTGAAAGGCGCCGTCGTGGAGCGTCTCTATCGCGACGCCCGGTTCGCGGAACTCGCCTACGGCACCTCGGAGATGCAGCGCGCCTTCATCGCCAAGGACAGTCTGGACCGGTTTAGTGCCGCCTGAAAGGGGTTGTTGACGCGGAGATGTTGATACCATATATGAAGAATCAGAACCAGTCTAGAAAACAGATGGTCAGAGAGATTGCGCTCCTTCGACGTCAGTTGGAAGAACTGAGAAAAGCGGAGACGGATCGGCTCAAGGAACTGAATTGCATTTTCGCCTTTTCCGACATCATCCAGAACCCCGATCTCCCTATTTCGGAAATCGCGGAGGGGCTGGTAGAGCTCCTTCCCTTCGGCTGGCTTCACCCGGAGGCAACCTGCGCCCGTCTTAGGCTGGAAGAACAAACCTTTCAGACAGCCAACTTTACAGAAACTCCATGGAAACAGGCCGCCGAGATCACCGACAGAGAAGAGAAGATCGGAATGATCGAGATATTTTTCACGGGTGAAACCGCTTCCGATCCATTCGTTCCCGAGGAGCAGGCCCTGCTCGATGATCTCGCAAAAAGGATGGGGAGGGTCATCCGCCGTAAACACGCCGAGGAAACCTTGCGCGAACGGGAGGGCTATTACCGTGAGGTCTTCGAGAAATCCAATTACGGAATGGCCGTGACAAACCTGGAGGGTTATTTCCTGGACTGTAACCGGGCCTTTCTGAACCTGCTGGGATACACCTCGGCCGAAGAGCTGCAGACCCTATGCTATGACGACATCACGCCACCCGAATACCGCGAAGAGGAAAAAAGGCTCATCGTCGAGCAGACCCGTGAAATCGGTTATTCGGAAGGGTATGAGAAGGAGTTCATCCGCAAAGCCGGCGACCGCATCCCCGTCATCATCAAGGTTTGGTTGAGACGGGACTTGAACAGACAGCCCGTGGGCATGTACATCATCGCCAGGGATATGACCAAACGAAAGATCTCCCAGGAATCCCTGCGGAAAAGAGAACTGGAAGTCGCGGAAAAATCGGCCCATCTGGAAGAGGTGAACATCGCCCTGAGGGTCCTGCTCAAGCACCGGGAAGAGGACAAGGGCGAATTGGAGGAAAAGATCATAACCAATGTCCAGAAACTGGTCATCCCCTACCTGGAAAAGCTCAAGAAGGGCCATATGGGAACCCGTGACGCAGCCTATCTCCAGATCATCGAAACCAATCTGAACAACATCATCTCCCCCTTTCTCTCCCGTCTGTCCGTAAAATATTCCCGTCTATCTTCAAGGGAAATCCAGGTTGCCCATCTGGTCAAAGAGGGAAAAACGACGAAAGAGATCTCTGAGCTGCTGGGCGTCTCGACCAAGACGATCGATCTTTACCGGGGCGGAATCCGCCGGAAACTCGGATTGAAGCATAAGAAAATCAACATGAAGTCCCACCTCGCCTCACTCCTGTGACACCAGCATGATCACGGCATCTCTGCGGGGATTCAGATACCAGTATTGTTATAGTATAATTATAGGAATCTACTGGCATTGTGATTTCATGTTGCCCTCATTATCCTTTTGTCTCACCGAAATGGCAGGAAGCGGGTCATCATTGACCGG
The DNA here is from genome assembly GCA_013824905.1 of Syntrophus sp. (in: bacteria). Classification (GTDB taxonomy): domain Bacteria; phylum Desulfobacterota; class Syntrophia; order Syntrophales; family UBA5619; genus JAKAFS01. The sequence continues at coordinate 3,777 of PNOO01000062.1, forward strand.
CATAACGTTTCCGATGCAGCCCCGCATTCGGAGATGTTCCCGATCCCAGCGGAAGCAAGTATCAAAAACCCGACGGCAGGCTAAGGATTATCATCCATGACCGGGCCGATGGACGGTCGCAGTTTGTATTGTCCAAAAACTAAAGGAGGCAAGACATGGAGCGTTTGCAGACCCTGATCATGAACGGGGAAGCGTACATCAAGGGAGATTTTGTCGAAGTCAACATCGGCGTGAGGGATGGGAAGATCGCCCTCCTGGCCGCTCCCGGTGAGGAGCTGCCGCCCGCCGACCGCGTGATCGATGCGACCGGCATGAAGGTATTGCCGGGCCTGATTGATACGCATGTCCACATGCGGGAGCCCGGCTTCACCCACAAGGAGGACTTTACCACAGCGACGATGGCCGCTGCGGCCGGCGGTGTAACCCTGGCCGTCGATATGCCGAACGTCAAGCCCTCCACGAACTCCCTGGAGCGGATCGTGGAGCACAAAAAGCTTGCCGCTACCAGGTGCGTCGTCGATTTTAACCACTGGCCCGGTCCCCCGCAAAATCTCGCGGAAATCAAGGACATCATCGCCGAGGACGTCCTGGGGATCAAGGTCTTCATGATGAATGACACGAAACGGAGCTACCCCCATATGCCGGAGCTGGGTATCCTCAACGACGGCCACCTCTACGACATCTTTCGCGCCTGCGAGAAATACGGTGCGATCTGCGCCGTTCACCCCCACAATCAGGAACTGTGCGAGTGGATCGAGCAGCGCTACTTCTGGCCAGAAGGGAAGACCAGCCCCCAGGATTACTGCAACTGCCTCCGCTACGGCGATTCGATCATCTACGACACGGCGTTCGCGACGCTCCTGATCCTTGCCCGTTCGAGCGGCGTCAGGTTTCATCTGCTTCATCTCAATACCTACCTCGGCGCCAAAATGGTCAAAGTTGCCCATGAAGACGGGGTAAAGGTAACCGCGGAGATCAACGCCTCCCATTGCTTCATCACCATGGATGATGTCCTGAAGCGAGGTCCGTATGTCCTGGGTACCTGTACCCCGCCGAAGGACCAGCAGGCGCTCTGGGATACCATAAATACCCTGCCTTTTACGGCGCTGATCGGAACGGACCATGCCCCGCACCATATCGACGAGAAGGAGATCGGATGGAAGGACATGTGGAAGGCGCACGGCGGCGCCCCCTACGTCCAGGATTATCTCTCCCTCTTCCTCAACGCCGCGAACCAGGGCCGGGTGACGCTGAGCCGTATTGTGGAGATCACGAGCGAGATCCCGGCGAAGGTCTTCGGCTTCTACCCGCGCAAAGGGGTCATCCGCACCGGGTCGGACGCCGATTTCGCCATCGTCGACATGAACCGGGAACGCACCATCACCAAGGACCAGGGATACAGCAAGTGCGGGTACAACCCCTTTGAGGGCTGGAAGATCAAAGGGATTCCCGTCTACACACTCGTCCGCGGGACGGTGGTCATGGAGGAAGGGAAGATCACGGCTACGCCCGGCTACGGAAAATTCATTCCCGTCAGCCGGTAACCGGAAAAGGGGCTAAGGAGGAAAGCACCGTGGATTTGAGCGTTAAGGTCGGAAACACCCTATTGAAAAATCCTCTCGTTCTCGGTTCGGCGAGTTACACGCAGACCGCGAAAGGGCTGGAAACTTATATCAAAAAAGGTTTCGGCGCCGTGGTCACGAAAACGGTGACCATCAAGCCGCTGGAGGGATCACCCAATCCCCGGGCCTTCTGGTACGACCCGGAAGAAAAGACGATGCTCTCCGGGGCCGAAGCCCTGCGGAACCCGGGGATGGAGAGCGTCGCCAAGGCCGTGGCCGCGGTCAAGAAGATCGCCGAAGAGGAGAAGTGTCTTGTCGTCGGCAGCGTGGCCGGTAACACGGTGGAGGAGATGAGCACCGTGGCGAAGGCCCTGGTAGAGGCAGGGGCGGACATCATCGAGATCAACATGGTCTGCCCGGCGACCGGACCTCATCTCGGCCCTGACTACGCCTGTCTTGGGAAATACTGGTCGGCCAAACCGGAACGCGCGGTCGAGGCGATTTCGGGCATCCGTTCCACCGTCCGCGTCCCGATCTGGGCCAAGTGCGTGCTTGGAAACCTGACCAGCCAGGATTTCCTGAACAAGGTGGATAAGGAGGCGAGGCCCGACGCCTATGCCTATGTCGGGGGGAGGCTCCCCTGCCTCGTGATCGACGTAGAGACGGGGAAGCCCAAATTCCCCGGCAATGTCCTCCTGCAGATCGAGAAGAAGATCCCGATCTCGCCGTCTGTAACGGGGCCGGTCAAGGCGAGCACAATGCTCCACACCGCCTACCTCGCCCGTTTGACCGAGACCCCGCTCATCCCCTCGGGCGGCCTGCGAAAGGGCGACGACATCATCGAGGCCCTGATGGTGGGCGCCTCAGCGGCGCAGATCAGTCAGGCGGTCTACCGAGACCGGGATGTCTCCCTGACCATGGTCCGGAAGATGGAAGCGTTTATGGAAAGAAGGGGCATCGCGTCGCTCCAGGAGATCTTCGGCATTTCGCTCCAGTACATCCCGGCGCCTCCGCTCCTCAGGGTGCCGATCATCACTTATTAGAATCGGCGCCGCAGAGAGCCCCGTCCGGGATGCGATTCCACGGAAAAGAGGAAATATTTCCCAATAAAGTTAAGCGAATCCGGGAACTAAACACTTTTTTTATCGGAGGAGGAGAAAAAATGAAAAATTATTCATTGAAAAACTGGTCTTGGATGTCGGCCGTGTCAGCCCTGGCCATAATGGCCTATCTGCCCGCTCAAAGCGCCTGGGCGGCGGGAAAGTATCCCAGTAAGCCCGTGCAGATCATCGTTGCCCGAGGGACGGGAGGATCGTCGGATAGCGGCGCAAGGGGCATTCAGCCATACCTGCAGAAGGCCCTCGGGGTTTCTGTCGTCGTCAACAACGTCGCCGGCGCGGGCGGGATCGTCGGCGCGAATAAAGCCTACGACAGCCCTGCCGACGGGTACACCATCCTTCTTGGGTCGAATTCCGACCTGGTTCGTTACCGGATGAACGCAACCCAGACCCGCTTCGGAGCCGAGTACCTCAAAGCCTTCATCCCGCTGGCCTCCTTCATCAATAACGACGTCGGAGCTCTCTGCGTCAACAAGACCGGTCCTTTCAAGAGCTTTGCCGACGTCTTGGCCAAAGCCAAGCAGGAGAGGGTTACTATCGGGATCGGGGGCGGAGTCGGATCGACCGACCACCTGACCGTCCTTTTGATTGAGAAATACTTCGGCGGAAGCTGGACGGTCATTCCCTACCCGAGCGGCGGCGAGGCCGCGGCCGCGCTTCTGGGCGGCCATATCGACGCCGGAAGTTTCGGCATCACCGGCGCGGCGGACCCCGCCAAGTTCCGGTTGGTAGCCCAGTCGGGTCCCAAACGGGTCCCAGAGATACCCGCCGACGTCCCCACCTATGTCGAGCTGGGCCAGAAAGATCTGGTCATGGACTACCATCTGGGCTTCTTCCTGAAGGTCGGCACGGACCCCGCGATCGTCAAGACCCTGGAGGAGGCAATCATGAAGGCGGCCACCAGCCCGGAGTTCAAGAAATGGGCGGCGAGCACTCAGACGCCTGCTGGAGATCCCTGGGATTCAAAAGCCTGGACGGAGTATCTGCAGCAGGCGGATAAGAACGCCGTTGTGATCCTCCCCATGCTGGAGAAATCCCTCAAGGAGCTGCAGCAGGGAAAGAAATGAACTCTCGAAGAAAAGATCCCGGGCGGGGAGAAGGGGGGACCTTCCCCCCGCCCTGCGATTGTCACGCATGGAGAATACCCTATGTCCGCAAAAGATCTTGTTAAAAATTCCCGGAGAGGTGAGACCCTTCTGCCGCTGGGTCTGTTCGTGATCGTGGCGGTGATCTTCTACGACACCCTACAGGCCCCTTCGCGGCCCATGCTCCTGCCTAAGATGGTCCAGTTTATCCTGTTGATCATGCTGGCCGTCCAATTTCTCAAATGCCTTCTGGCAAAGCCCGCCGTGGAGAAAAAAACCGCGGAAGAGCGTGCGGCAGCAAGGAAGGTAGCCATAAAGATGGTCATCACCTTTGCCGGGATGCTGCTGATCCCCTTCACCTCCTACGTGATCGGCTTCGCGCTCACCGGGTGCCTCTATGTTCTGCTCACCATTCTCTACTGGGGGGGGAGCAAAATCCAGCATATCATCATCGCCGAGCTTTTCCTGCTTGCGCTGATCTACTTCGTCTTTGAAGGGATCCTGGATGTCTCATTCCCGGTCGGGATGCTGTTCGGCGGCTGATTCACAATAGGTTCGCGCCAAACCCCCAGGCCGGTCAGAAGAGCGATGAGGATCGCGAAGGGAGAATATGTATGTTTCTTGAAGGACTACACCTTGTTTTGGGTTGGGATTCGCTGCTGGGGATCCTGATCGGGACCCTGATCGGTGTCGTCATCGGGATCGTCCCCGGTCTCGGCTCCGGCGCCGGAATGGCCTTGATTTTGCCCCTGGTCTTCTACCTTCCCCCCCATGTAGGGCTCCTCGTCCTGCTCTCCCTCTGGCAAGCCGATGGTTACGGCGCCTCCATCTCCTCGATCCTGATCAATGTACCCGGAGGGTCGGGGGCCGCGTTCACCTGCCTGGACGGCTATCCCCTGGCAAAACAGGGAAAGGCGGGGCTGGCCATGGGGCTCTCCATGGGTTCTTCAGTCATTGGCGGGTTCATGGGCATTGCCATCCTGATGCTGTTCGCCCCGCCGATCGCCAAAGTCGCTATCATGTTCAGCTCGGCGGACTACTTCATCCTCGCCATCTTCGGGATCCTCATGGTGGTACTCTCCATGGAAGGGGCATACTTCAAGGGTTTCATCATGGCGGGTTTGGGGTTGATGTTCTCCTTCATCGGGGTCGATGTCGTCACCGGCTACCCGAGGAACGTCTTCGGCCAGATCTACCTCATGGACGGGATCGGGTTCAGCGTTTTCATCATCGGCATGTATGCGATCGGGAGACTGGTGGCCGAGCTTCCCCACGGAGGCTCCGTGGCCAAGGCGGCCAAACTTTCCGGGGGGCTTATCGGAGGAATGCTGGAAGGGATCAAGATCGCTTTCATCCGCTGGAAGGTCTCGTTCAGGGCCGGCGTCATTGGAATCCTGGTAGGCACCCTGCCGGGGACCGGGGTGTCGGTCTCCAGCGCCCTATCCTATATGGATGCCCGGACGCACACCAAGGACCCAACCCCTTTCGGGACAGGCAACTTCGACGGCGTTCTGGCCCCCGAGTGCGCCAACAATTCCACCCAGGGCGGCGGGCTCATCCCCACTTTCACCCTGGGAATCCCAGGGACCGCCTCCTGCGCCATCTTTCTGGGCGGACTCATCATGTACGGTATCCGACCCGGCCCCGAACTCTTTACCCAACAAGGGGCCCTCGTCTGGGCGGTCTTCATCGGAATGGCCGTTGGTGTTCTTGCCTTTCTCGTCGTCGGGATCATTTTCATTTCGCCCTTCGCGAAGATCACCCTCATCCCCCTGAACTTCCTTGTGCCCACGACGGTGATGATCGCCATCACAGGAACCTATGCCATGGACGGGACGATGGCGAACGTCTTTCTGGCCCTCGCTTTCGGGATACTGGGATATCTGACCGGAGAGTTCGGGTACCCTATCGTACCGGCGATTATCGGGATGATCCTGGGGCCGATCGCGGAAAGAAACTTCTACCAAGCCATGCTCATCTCCAACGATTCCTTTTCCATCTTCTATAAAAGCTGGATGACGGTGGCCCTTGTGCTCGTTTGCATTTACATGCTGGCGTCGCCATTCATCAAAAGCTACCGGACCAGGAAGCGGGGGGACCAGAAACCCGATCAGCAGATGCCCACCCAATGGTAGCGCGAAGGGGATGAACAAACGGTGCTCCGAAGGCGCTCCTGCCGCGTATCGACCGAAGCCGGAGACACGCGGTCGGTTCGACCCTTGACTGCCGAGCCATAATAGTGAGATCATGCCCGTGCGGCGCATGCACCCGCCGCACAGCAGAGGGGAGTATGTTATGACGGAAACCAGAGAGGAACTGAAAGAGAAGCTCGCGGAGATGATCCGGATTCTGGCGGCGGGAGAGATCCTTACCCTCATGAAGGGGCACCTCAGCTACCGTCTCCCGGGGACCGGGGAAATCCTGATACTCGGCCACACCCACCGGTCGGGAAAAACCCTCGCCGGGACCACCGGCGCTGACATCGTCACCATCGACCTGGATGGCAATCTTCTCGATGGAAGCATCCATCCTCCGGGAGAGAAGTTTATTCACACCTGCATCTACCGGAAGCGGGAGGATGTGGGCGCGGTAATCCACGCCCATCCCCATGCATCAATGGCCTTCGCCGTCGCCGGGGTCCAGATCATCCCGGTTCACCACGAAGCGATCGCTTTGACACCCTGCGTCGAAATCCTAGATTACGCCGGGCAGATCGACACGGAAGAAACGGGGATGATGGTCGCCGAGGCCCTGAAGGATCGCGCCGCTCTGCTCCTCCGTGGTCACGGGAACGTGGTCGTGGGAAGCGATCCCGAAGAGGCCTGCTGCAACGCCTTCGAACTGGAGCTCAACGCGAAAATCCAATTTCAGGCTTCGCTCCTCGGCACGCCGAAGGCCATCACCCGCGAAGTGATCGAGAAGGCGCCCAAGCCCGGACAAAAGCCACACCGGAGCGCCAGCCCCTGGCCCTACTACCGCGAAAGATACGGCCGGAACGGGCGTCAGTGATCCGGTCGAAATTGTCCTGCTTCGGGTACTATTTGCGAAGACGGCGCCGTCCAAAACGGCGATCCGCGGCCGCACGACGGAGATCATGAAGGAGATCATCGGCAAGGCGGTACAGTTCGTGACCGCCATCCGCCTCCTATTTTGAATCTCTCTCCTCCCTACCATTGCGAGAAGCTCAGCGCCGCTGCAATCTCATGCCTCGTCGAATGCTTGTGGGATTGCTTCGTTTTCTCCGCAATGACGAAAAGGACCTTTTTCTCAATCCTCCAGTTGCGTCATTTTGCTTCCCTTCTTCGAAACGAAGATGTGGGAGAAATCGGACTCCCCATTGGAGCCGTGCCAATGTTTTTCGTTGGCGGGGATCAGCACGATATCCCCCACGGTGACGACCCTCTCTTCTTTTTCCGTAGCGACAACACCCCTTCCTGTGGTGATGATGAGGATCTGCTCGCAATCATGGGTGTGGAATTTGTTCCGGACGCCTTTCCCGAAATGGACGACGTTGACCACATTCTCTTGGCTGTCAGGCAGGAGCACCTGCCTCGCGACATCAGGACCCGTAAACAACGGATTGAGATAGGGTTCCCTTGAGACTTCATCGATTCTGACTACCTTCATCGTATCCTCCTTGTAGGGTTTTGTGGTATCCTATACATATCGTCATCCATATGGTCGCCGTCGAACATGACGCGCGGCACAGAGAGTTCCTCGGCAAGGG
>PNOO01000063.1 GCA_013824905.1 Syntrophus sp. (in: bacteria)
AGGTTCCTCTGGCTGAGATCCTCAAATACGCCCCCGATATCCGTTCGATGACAAGCGGCCGCGGCACGTTCACCTATGAACACTCCCATTATGAGGAGATCCCCGTTTACATTGCGGAGAAGATCATTGCCGAATCCAAGAAGGAAGAGGCCTGAGATGGGCTTTAGGGCCGTCGTCATCACGGTGAGCGACCGGGGAGCCCGCGGCGAGCGCGAGGATGGAAGCGGTCCGGAAATCGCCGGAATACTTCTGGCAACAGGAATGGAGATTGTCGGTCATCAGATCATCCCCGATGAAAAAGAATTGATCCGCCGGTTTCTGATCGAGTGGAGTGACGGAGGGAAGACCGACCTGATCCTGACAACGGGCGGCACCGGCGTAAGCCCAAGGGATGTCACGCCGGACGCCACACGGGAGGTGATTGAAAGAGAGATTCCGGGGATGGCGGAGGCGATGCGCCATCAGAGCCTGACCGTTACTCCCCATGCGATGATCTCCCGCGCCATGGCCGGCATCCGGGGCCGGACCCTGATCATCAACCTCCCGGGAAGTCCAAAAGGGGCGCGAGAAAACCTCAGCGTCATCCTCCCCGCTCTCGTTCACGCCATCGAAAAGATAAAGGGTGACGAGAAGGAATGCGCGTCCTGAGGCCCACTGGTATTTAGGAAAAACGCGATGAGCAGTGATAAAATAATCCTTTCGGTAGCGACGACCGGCAGTTGGCCCTCTAAGGCGCAACACCCCGCTTTGCCCATCACGCCTGAGGAAATTGCCCGGGCGGCAGTGGAGAGCTGGCGCGAAGGGGCGGCTATCGTCCACGTTCATGTCCGGGATGCTGAGGGAAAGATGTCTTGCGATCTGGCGCGATTCCGGCAGGTCAAGGAGCTGATCCGCGCCCAGAGTTGCGATATTCTCATCAATTTCAGCACCAGCGGCGGGGCCGGCCGTGTGGGTGAAGAGGAGCGCTTCAACAGCCTGGCTGTCGGGCCTGACCTGGGATCACTGGACGCCGGCTCCATGAACTTCAATGAGCGCGTCTTTCTGAATCCACCGGATTTTCTGGAGGAGTTGGCCAGACGCATGCTGGCAGCCGACGTCAAACCGGAGCTCGAAATCTTCGACAGTGGTATGATAGGCAATGCCTTAGCGCTTGTAGAGAAAGGGCTGATCCAGACACCTCTCTGGTGGCAGTTCGTTCTCGGTGTCAGGGGAGGAGCGCCGGCGACAGCACGGTCCCTGCTACACCTGGTAGACAGCCTGCCCCCAAGCTCCCTGTGGTCGGTATGCGCTGTAGGATGGCGCCAGTTGCCCATGAACATGCTGGCCATAGCCATGGGCGGCCACGCCCGGACCGGCCTGGAAGATAACCTTTACTACAGTCGGGGCAAACTGGCCCAAAGCAACGCTCAATTGGTGGCCCGTCTGACTCGAATTGCCCGCGAGTCCGGCAGAGAACCGGCCACCCCTGCGGAGGCCAGGGCGATGCTCGGGTTAACGAACACGGGGTGCTGATCAATCTCCATGATGGCAATTCGTAATATCACCATCGTCGGGCCGGGAGCCATGGGCCATTCGCTGGCCCAGGTCTTTGCCCAGGAAGGATACAGCGTCTGACTCGGGAAATCCTCAGTAATGCGTTGTATGAACCGCCACCCCTGCAAACCCGCTCAAAGACCGTTGACCAACTGGTCTCCCTGGGATAGCTCGGGGTAAAAACTGGCGGCGGATATTATGAATATAGGAACCGTTCCACCGAAGAGATCGTGAAGGAACGAGATGTGAAGTTGATCAAGCCCAGAGAGTTCCTCAAGAAGATCGGAGAGCTGTAAAAGAGGGATTTCATGGCGATCATCGACGGGATTTTTTCCAAAACAGAGAAATGAAAGAGTACGAGCCGGGATAGAAAGGATGTGAGACATTGGGGCAAGAATGGAGATTGATGCAGGGTAATCAGGCGATGTCGGAAGGCGCCATTTATGCCGGGGCAAAATTCTTTGCCGGTTATCCGATCACACCGTCTTCGGAAATTGCGGAAGAATGTTCCAAGGTCATGCTGAAGATCGGCGGCGTCTATATGCAGATGGAAGACGAAATAGCCAGTATTGCGGCGGTGATCGGGGCGTCTCTGGCCGGGGCCAAGGCGTTCACCGCGACGAGCGGCCCCGGTTTTTCGCTCATGCAGGAGAATCTTGGACTCGCGGTTATGGGGGAAGTTCCCTGCGTAGTGATCGACGTTCAGCGGCGCGGGCCCAGCACCGGCCTTTCGACAAAACCGGCCCAGGGCGATATTATGCAGCTCAGATGGGGTCGGCACGGAGACCAGTCGGTGATCGCCCTCTGCCCCGCGACGGTGAGCGAGTGTTTCTTCATGACTGTCAAGGCTTTTAATTTTGCCGAAAAATTTCGCGTCCCTGTCATCATGGCGCCCGACGAGATTATCGGCCATATGCGCGAGAATTTTTCTCTCCCCACGCCGGGTGAGGTGGAGGTGATCGACCGGAAAAAACCCTCCGGATCCCCGGAAAATTACCTGCCCTTTGCAGCCGATAAGGATGGTGTAGCGCCTCTGGCGTCATACGGGAGCGACTACGTATTCCACGTGTCGAGTTCTATGCACGGTCCGGACGGATGCAGCAACAACGATCCTGCCAATGCCGCCTGGCGGGTGGCTCAACTGCATCGCAAGATCGAGATGCACCGGGACGAGATCGTGATCACCAAAACCTTCTCTGCGGAGGATGCGGAGATCCTGCTGATCGCCTTCGGGGCGACCACGCGCTCCAGTCGTGCCGCAGCGTTGGAACTCCGAAAGCGGGGGGTCAGGGCCGGTGTTTTGCAGTTGATCACCCTGTGGCCCTTTGCCGATAAGGAAGTGGCATCCCTGGGCGGCCGGGCAAAGACGGTTATCGTACCGGAGATGAATTATGGCGGTCAGATGGCCGGCGAAGTTCAGAAGGTCCTGGGAGGCGGGGCCGATATCCGAAGGGTCAACAGTTATAATGGAGAAATCATTACACCACAGGACATTCTGAAAGCGATCCGTTGAGTGACGACGGCTTCATAAAAAGTCCAGATGCCCGCTACGGTTCATCCCTGCCTCTGACAGGCTCAGGGAATCCCTGTGTCCGTCATGGCGAGACGATCGAACCGGTCGCGCCTTGCCTCCGACCCGTTACGAAGCCGTCACTCATCGTTGTTGCCCATTCGTTTTTATGAGGCTATCCTTAAAATAAATGCATGCTAGGGGGGCAGTCGTGTCACACGCAACAGGCACAAAATATCTCAAGGACGGCGTTTTACCGCATATGTGGTGTTCCGGATGCGGAATCGGTGTCATGCTGGGGGCTATGCTGCGGGCCTTCGAGGAACTGAACTACAAAAACACCGATACCGTTGTGGTGACGGGGATCGGCTGTACGGGGAAAGCCGATGACTATCTGAAGACCAATGCCCTGCACACGACGCATGGCCGGGCTTTGCCCTATGCCACGGGAATAAAGGCCTTCAATCCGAAATTGCATGTGGTCGTCCTCATGGGTGACGGAGATAGCGTCACCATCGGCGGGAATCATTTCATTCATGCGGCCCGCCGGAACATCGATCTGACGGCTATTGTCATCAACAATTTCAATTACGGCATGACGGGAGGGCAAGTTTCGGGAACGACGCCGGGAGGTTGCTACACCAGCACGACATCCTGGGGAAACCCGGAACGTGATTTCGATATCTGTGCCCTGGCGGAAGTCGCCGGCGCGAATTATGTCGCCAGGGAGACTCCCTACCACGGGTGGGAACTGAAGGAACTCATCAAGGAAGCCTTGGGAAAAAAAGGTTTTTCGCTTGTCGAGGTTTTCAGCCCCTGTCCTACCCATTTCGGCAAAAACAACGATATGAAACAGACACGGGAAATGCTCGACTGGCTCAGGGACAGAGGAATACCGGCGGATCGGTATGGAAAATTAAGCAATGATGAGAAAAGGGCTCACTTCGCCACCGGCAAGCTGGTGGACCGGAATGACCCGGACTTCAACACCCGTTATGAAGACACCAGGCTGAAGGCCGCCAGAGGCTGAAGGGAGCAGAAATTCAAGATGAAGGAAAATCAGAAACGATATGAGGTCATCCTGGCCGGATCGGGCGGTCAGGGGCTGGTGCTTTCCGGCATCATGCTGGGCGAGGCGGCGATTCTGGAAGGAAAGGTTGTGGTCCAGACTCAGTCTTACGGTATTGCCAGCCGCGGTGGATTATCCCTCGCCGAAGTGATCATCGATCAGGAGGAAATCATCTATCAGCAGGTACAGGAACCGGATATCATCCTCACTCTGACCGAGGAAGCCCTGGAAAAATATATTCCCTATGCAGAACAGCAAGTGGTTATTTTTTATGATACGACTCTGGCGAAGGCCAGAACGGGAGCCTGCCTGACCGGTTATCCCTTTACGAGAATTGCCAGCGATCTGGGGAATTTGGGTTCCGTCAACATCCTTTCCCTGGGTGCAATGATTGCCAAGATACCGATGGTAAAGAAAGAAAGCCTGGTCCGGGTGATACAGAAAAGGTTCAAAGGAAAGGCTTTGGAGATGAATCTACAGGCGCTGGAAACGGGTACGGATCTCATCAGGAAAGGAGAACAAACGTGGTAGCCACCCTCGGAGGGAGAAAATCCACAGCCCCCTGTCAGGAGGCTTGCCCGGCGGGTATCGATGTCCCCCGGTACATCAGGCATGTCAGAAACGGGCAATTTTCAGAGGCGCTGGCCGTCATCCTGGAGAGGATACCGTTTCCCTCCGTGTGCGGCTATGCCTGTGTCCATCCCTGTGAATCGAAATGCTCAAGACTTCAGTTTGATGAAGCGGTTGCCATTCGAATGCTCAAGAGAGCGGCCGCTGAGAAGGGGGGAAAGAGTCCGGTACGGATTGCCAAACGGCCGTCTACCGGAAAAAGGGTGGCCGTCATCGGTTCCGGCCCCTGCGGGCTTACCGCGGCTTACTACCTCAATGGTCAAGGACATGCTGTGACCCTATTTGAAGCGCTTGCCCTGCCGGGAGGGATGTTGCGATACGGGATACCGGAGTATCGCCTACCCGAGGAGATTTTGGATCGGGAGATCTTCCAAATCCTTGCCAGTGGCATAGAAATTTTCACAAGGATGCCAATCTCATCGGCAGCCGCCCTGCGGGAGAAGGGTTTCGACGCAGTCCTCGTGGCGACAGGCGCATGGAAACCGGCCAAAATGGGGATCCCGGGTGAGGATTCGCAAAAGGTCATTGAAGGCCTCTTTTTTTTAAGGCAAGTCAATGAAGGGAAGGCGCCGGAAATCGGTCGAAAGGTGATCATCGTGGGGGGGGGCAACACGGCGATCGACGCTTCGCGAACTTCGATACGCCTCGGTGCAAAGGTTGTACAGCTCTACCGCCGGACCCGTGCGGAAATACCGGCCGCCAGCGAAGAGATTATCGAGGCCATCGAAGAGGGAGTGGATCTTCAGTATCTGACAGCGCCGGTGAAGATCGGAAATGGTCAAGTGACCTGTATCCGGATGCGGTTGGGAGAACCGGAGGCAAACGGCAGACGGGCGCCGGTTCCGGTTGTGGGCAGTGAATTTGTCCTGCAGTTCGATACGCTGATCATGGCGATCGGTCAATCGGCGGACGCCGCTTCGGTCCATATCGAGGGGGAGAAGAACGGGACAGTCCGCGTGGATCTGGATAATCTGGCCACACCGCAGAAAGGAATCTTTGCCGCTGGGGATGCGGTCAATGGACCCTCGACAATCATCCAGGCCATCGCCCAGGGAAGACTGGCCTGCACCTCGATCGATCGCTTCTTAGGAGGATCGGGAAATATACCGGAGTCGCTGTCGGGAGAATCGGACACGGCGCCGCCTGAAACCGCACCGCGAGGCGCAGCGAAGCAGGCTGTCAGGACAATTGGTCTGAAGAGGCGATGCACCACATTTGATCCAGTGGAGCGGACCTACGGGGGAAAAGCCGCAATCGCGGAAGCCACACGTTGCCTCTCCTGTGATCTCCGCAGCTTTGACGTCATCATCAACGGTCTCATCTGCAAGGATTGTGGTTACTGCCAAGAAGTGTGCAGCCTCACCATCTTCGAACAGTCTGCTGATTTTAATCCAAGCGGCTATAAACCGGCCGTCGCGGTCCATACGGATCAATGCACCGGTTGCCTGCGTTGTCTCTATATCTGCCCGGATTTTGCCATAACGATCCAGGAGAAAAAAGCCGGAGCATAGGCCTTCAGTGGACAAAGCGACCATCAGGGTATGACGGGGGGGAATATGGGACTAATGACAAAAGCCGAATATATCGAGTCGCTCCGGAGGCTGAAGCCCAAGGTATACATGTTCGGAGAGAAGATCGAAAACATCGTCGATAACCCGCGTCTCCGGGCTGGAATCGAGGCTACCGGCACCACCTACGAACTTGCCGAGATACCCGAGTATCGTGAACTTCTTGTGACCCACAGCACATTGATCGACGAGCCGATCAATCGTTTCAACAATCCGCCCGCTTCGATCGAGGACTTGGTGGCTCGTGTGAAAATCAACCGCCTGCTGGGTCGACGCGTCGGCACCTGTTTCCAGAGATGCACCGGACTGGACTGCCTGGTCGCTCTGTCCGTGACAACCTATGACGTCGACCAAAAGTATGGCACCGAATACCATCGGCGGTTCACCGATTTTTTGAAGTATATGCAGATAAACGACTTTACAGCCAATGCGGGAGTGACTGACGTCAAGGGGGACCGGAACCTCAGTCCCAAGGATCAGGCAGACAAGGATGTGTACCTCCATGTCGTCGAGAAGCGGGATGACGGCATCGTCGTGCGCGGCGCCAAGTGCCATCAGACCGGTTCATTGTCGGCCCATGAGATCATCGTTCTGCCCACTCGAGCCCTGCGCAAAGGGGAAGAAGAGTTCGCGGTAGCCTTTGCCGTTCCGAGCGATACTGTAGGCGTCATTCACGTGGTCGGCCGGTCGAGCCTGGACACGCGGGAGGAGAACGGTTGCGACTGCGGCAACCAACGGTATTCCAAATACGCCCCGACGGTCATCTTCGACAATGTCTTCGTTCCCTGGGAGCGGGTATTTCTGTGCGGCGAGTGGGAATTTGCCGCTGATCTGGTGGCCTACTTCTCCGCTTTCCACCGCCAGAGCCACGGCGGGTGCAAGGCCGGGAAGATCGACTGCATGGTGGGGGCGGCCCTGACCATGATGGTATACAACGGTACGGAGAAGGTCGGCCATCACAAAGAAAAGATCATCGACATGATCCATCGCGCCGAAACGTTATACGGATGCTCTCTGGCCGCCTCTTATGAAGGCAGCCGAATGCCCTCCGGCACCTACTTCATCGATCCGGTTCTGGCCAATGCATCGAAGATTCACGAAGGCAAAGAGATGGCCGAGGCGACACGGCTGATGATCGACATTGCAGGCGGTTTTGTTGCCGATTTGCCCTCCGATAGGGATTTCGACAATCCCGAGATCGGCTCGCTCCTGAAGAAGTATCTCAAAGGGGTAGAACAGGTGCCGGTCGAAAACCGTATCCGGATGTTCCGACTGATCGAAAAGCTGGCCATGGAAAGCGCAGATACGATTTCCGATATTCACGGCGGCGGATCCCCTGCGGCGCACCGGCTCACCATTTTCAGGGAGTCGAACACACATGACAAGGTGAAAGCGGCGAAAAGGCTGGCAGGAATAGACGATTGGGGATGATGAAAGACTACGTCCGCCCAGTCGATTCATGGGCTTATGGATCAATGTCATCGAGAGGCAGGATATTTAGTCATCAAATCGTACTTGACAAGCTGTTATTGTCGTATTATCGTCATTTGAGTCCGCATCTAACCTAACTTCATCGACCATTAACGAAAGGAGATCCGTATGAAACTGAAACCATCCCTATTGGTGGCAGTGCTCGTTGCCGTAATGCTCATTCCCGTTATCGCCACTGCGCAGCAGGTGACCCTGATGACCGGACCCCAGGGCGGCGTTTGGGTGCCGCTCGGCGGCTCTCTGAAAGGCATGTGGGAGAAGGCGATCCCCGGCCTGCAAGTGCAGGCGCAGCCCGGCGCCGGCATCGCCAACGTGCGCGGCATCGACGAAGGCAAGGCGCATATCGGCTTCGCCAACACCATCACGACGGTGGACGGGCTGGCCGGAAGGCCGCCTTACCCGAAGAAAGTGACCAATGTCTGCCAGGTTGCGAACCTTTACCCGCAGTATTACCAGGTGGTGGTGCCCGTCGATGCAAACATCAACAGCGTTGCCGACCTGAAGGGCAAGGTGCTCGTGACCCAGCCGAAAGGCAACACCTCGGAGATCATTAACGTGCACCTGTTGCAGGTTTACGGCATGACCTACCAGTCGCTGTCGAAGGTGAATTTCATCGCCTCATATACCGATGCTGTGTCTATGGTAAAGGATGGTCATGCCCAGGTGTTCACGCTGGGGACGACGGTTCCCTCCTCGGCGGTGATGGATCTGGCAAGCGCTCGGGACATCAAGCTGATTGGCGTTGACGCCAAAACGCTGGCCGAGATGAAGAAGATCAATCCGGGTTACTCCAAGCTCACCATCAAGGCGGGCACCTATCCGAAACAGAGCAAAGACGTTGACGTGATCGGTTATGCCACACATATCGTTGCCGCCTGCGACCTGCCCGAAGATGTGGTCTACAAGATGACGAAAACGATGGCGGCCCATGTGGACGACATGGCGGCTTCCAATAAGGCAATCTCAGGGCTGACGCCGAAAATCATGGCCGAGGATATCGGCGTGCCTCTCCACAAAGGCGCCTTGAAGTTCTACAAGGAAGCGGGAGCGATATAGGCGCAGGATTACCCCCCATTAACCCGCAGTATCGTCGCGGGGCGGCCTTAGGCCGCCCCGTTTTGCATCCGGACTTGTTGTCTTGTAGAGGAGCCGCTCATGTCGGAAGTCATACCCGTCATATCCGAGGAGGTCCCTGCAACCCCGCCCAAGACCAGGGCGCTTAAGTGGACCGTTTCGGCCATCGCGATTGCGATGTCGTTGTACCACATGTACGTCGCAGGCTTCGGACCGCCCGAGGCGATGATTTTCCGCGGCACCCACCTGCTTTTCACGCTCACCCTCGTGTTTCTGCTCTATCCGATAAAGCCCTATGGCGGGATCGGCTGGCGCATCCTTGACACGGTGCTGCTCATCGGATCGTGGGCCTTCATCCTCTATATCTTTTTCAATTATGAGTACGTTACCTACCGCACCATCTATATCGACGACCTGAAGACCTTTGACAAGATTTATGCGGTAGTTGCCGTGCTGATCGTTCTTGAGGCGACACGGCGCGTCCTCGGCTGGGCGCTGCCGATCACCGCTTGCGTATTCCTCGTCTATGCGGCCCTGTTCACGAACGTGAAGTCGCCGGTGCTGATGGAGCAGCTCTATATCTCCACGGAGGGCATCTTCGGTTCGACGCTCGGTGTGTCTGCCTCCTACGTGATGCTGTTCGTACTGTTCGGCGCGTTCATGGAGAGGAGCGGAACCGGAAAGTTGTTCATGGACTTCGCGCTCGCGATCACCGGCCACACCGCCGGCGGTCCGGGCAAGGTTTCGGTGGTCAGCTCGTCCCTGTTCGGGACGGTGTCAGGCAGCGCGGTCGCCAATGTGATGGTCGACGGGCCGATCACGATCCCGCTGATGAAAAAAACCGGTTTTAATCCGCCCTTTGCCGCGGCCGTTGAAGCGGTCGCCTCCACCGGCGGTCAGATCATGCCGCCGGTGATGGGCGCGGCCGCATTCGTGATGGCCGAGTTTATGGCGGTAAGTTATTTCCAGGTGACGCTATGGGCAGCTATCCCGGCGGTCCTGTACTATGGCGCGGTGTTTTTCTCCGTGCATTTCAGAGCGAAGCGCGTGGGACTGCTGGGCGTACCCAAATCCGAGCTGCCGCGCCTTGGGGCGGTGATGCGCGAGCGCGGTCACCTGTTCGCGCCCATCGCCCTTGTCTTCATTGGGCTGGTAAAAGGTTACAGCGCCCCTCTGTGCGCACTGGTCGGCGGCCTCTCCTGTCTTCCGATGGCCCTCCTCCGAAAGACGACACGCGAGGGCGTCACCTGGAAGTCGATCATTGAAGCGCTCGAGGACGGGGCGCGAAATACACTGCTGGTGGCGATGGCCTGTGCCTGCGCCGGGATCATCATCGGCTGTGTGACCATCACGGGTCTGGGTATCAGCTTTACCCAGCTCGTGGTCGGGCTCGCCCGGGAGATGCTGCCCCTTGCCCTCGTGCTCACCGCGGTCGCGGGCATCGTCCTGGGCATGGGGATGCCGACCACCCCTGCCTACATCGTCATGGTTTCGCTGCTCGTTCCGGCGCTGATGAAGCTTGGCGCCGTCGCCCCGGCCGCGCATATGTTTGCGTTCTATTTCGCGATCCTTTCGGCGATCACGCCGCCGGTGGCGCTCGCGGTTTTTGCCGCAGCCAGCCTTGCCAAGACCGACCTCTGGAAAGCGGGATGGGAAGCAGTGCGCATCGGCGCCGCCGGCTTCATCGTACCGTTCATGTTCGTGTACGAGCCGGCGCTGCTGATGATCGGTGACTGGCAGACCATCGTTCTCTCGTTCATAACCGCCTCGATCGGTACCATTCTTCTTGCCGCTTCGCTGCAGGGTTACCTGATCCGATCGGCAACGATGTGGCAGCGGGCGATCCTGTTCGTTGCGGCGCTTTGCCTGATCAAACCGGGATTGATCACCGACCTTATCGGCCTCATGCTGCTGGCGGTCGTGTTCGCCAGTCAATTCCTTGTCAAAATGAAAGTGTCCGATAAGTTAGCTGCGCCCTGAGGCGCT
>PNOO01000064.1 GCA_013824905.1 Syntrophus sp. (in: bacteria)
ATAGGTTTGATGTAACCGATCGAACAGTTCAAGGCCTTCGCG
This sequence comes from Syntrophus sp. (in: bacteria), assembly GCA_013824905.1. Lineage (GTDB taxonomy): Bacteria > Desulfobacterota > Syntrophia > Syntrophales > UBA5619 > JAKAFS01. The sequence goes on from PNOO01000064.1 coordinate 43, forward strand.
ATGCCGTATTCAGTCACCACATACCCGGCATCTCCGCGATTCCTTAACAACACACAATAACCCCTATATCATTCATCTGTCAAGAAAAACCGGATTATGAATAGGAGCTTCAATCCGCAAATCAAGCACTGTGCGCGGGGGAGGTTACAACGACCTTCCGCTCAGATAATCGGAGTGGAGCGCTCTTTGAACGATGCGACCTTTTCTCCAATCAGGAAGATGATAGTCCATTACGATCGATAGGAATTGGGTGAGAATATTAAAGGTTGCTCCCCAGAGAATTTCTTCCCCACCATCCGGTTCACAGTGGATCAGGCATGGGGATTGGAACAATTTCTGGGCGCCTGATTCTGTTGGATCTGGTAACGAGAAGGTGTGACAGCCGATGAGATCTTCACGGTAGAACGAGGCCAGGGGAATTTCCACGATTCTTTCCACCTCGCTGTTCAGACGTAGTGATCCTGTCCCCTCTACGAACCCAGCAAGTGGAAAAATCGTGCGCCTGAAAAGAGTGAGGCTATACGTGGGGATCGGGCCGAGGAAGCGGACGCGGCAAGGGGAAAGTCCGATTTCCTCCCAAGCTTCGCGCAAGGCGTTAGCAAGAAAAAGGGCCATGATTTTCCGGGCAGCCGGTTCCCGTTGTGAAGTATATGTGCGCGCCGGGCCGCGGATGATCGGAAAGAAGCCATGGAGCAGCAGCGGTTGGAGCAGGCGGTCCAGAATCGGATGAACCATGCCTCCTGGACAACTCAGATCGCCAGGTTGCGACACACGCGATGAGCGTTTGATCAGCTGAAACACGAACTGACCTTCTGACTGAGTGTCGGAGGAAAATTCGTGAAAGAGTAAGGGGAGCAGAACCCCTGCCGCCTGATGCGGGGCTACGGTTTTTCCCGAAACCTTTATCTGTTCCATTGCTGAGGGGAAGTTAGAAGGATATGACCCAAGTCTGTCGATCGCCCGTGTCAGAAAATCCTTCCGACATCTGAAGAGTACGGGATCTACAGGCATAACACTCATCCCTTTTCCCGATCATCTATGATGCTGGCAATAGCTCGTTCATACCAGCATCCTCGGGGAAACGGATCGAGAAAACCGCAATGTCCGCCGTATTTCTGAACTGAGAGTCGGAGATATCCATTACGGGGCAGACGGTGAAAATCATCTACAGCCATGAAAGGATCGTCATGAGATGTGAAGATCGAGACCCGCATGGGCAATTGTGAAAGGACATCTCCGGTCAAGGTATAACGGCGGAAGTAATCCATGTAATGTCCCCACTCAGTGTAATAAGGCATAATGGCTTCGGTCAGTCCCATGCAGGTGTTGTGGTGGAGGATGTCGTCAAAGTGATAGAGGTCGGGGAAGCAACGCTGTTTCTTCCTGAGCGATCTTTTCCACTTGGTGAGAAAGTAATGGCGATAGGCGGGAAGGCTGGCGTCAATGGCCAGAGTGGATTTATAGGGATCCAAGGCAGGGCTAATGCAGAAGACTTCCTTTAAAGTGGAAATGGGAGTGAGGGACTGCCGGAGGGCGATACGGAGAGCGAAGTTACCTCCAAGCGAAAATCCTATAAGATAGCATGGTCCTGCAGGCAGCAGACGGGAGATATTCTCCAGCGCATAGTTGGTCTCTTCGATTAAGACGCCGTGGAAGAGTCCCGGATTTAGATGATGACTTTTCCCGTGGTCCCGCAGGTTGAGTCGGAAGACATCGTACCCCTGCCGGTAAAAAAAACGCCCAGTAGAGAGGATATAGGTGGAACTGGAACTTCCTTCCCAGCCATGCAGGAGGATGATCAACCCTTTTGCCTGTCGAACAAGCTGTCGGGAATGATAACCCAACAGGCGCACACCGGATCCGGCATCAACGAGCACCTCCTCAGAGACGTCGTTCATCTCGTTTTTTCCTAAGGCCCGAATTGTTAAACTGCCGAAGATGGTTTGAAGGTGGGGATTTCTGGCCCACACTGCCGGTATGAATGGTTCTTCCATGTTTTTGCCCTCTGTGGCGGTTACACAAAAGCCCGGTTTGGAAACCGGGCTTTTGTGTAAAACTGGTGGCGGTGCAGGGAATCGAACCCCGGACACTACGGATATGAGCCGTATGCTCTAACCGGCTGAGCTACACCGCCTGCGTCTTTTTGGGCGCCTCATCGCACCGCTTATACGGTTTATCGCTGTTGAGAGCCCTTATTTTTTTATAACAATATTTCCAAATTGTCAATCTTTCTATTGGCCTTTCAGGGAGTAGGAAACGACAACGCTTCTGCCCTTTGTAGATCCGCCCGCGGCTAAGACCAGGGCAAGGACAACCTCATTCTCTCCATCATTATCGATATCTTTGAACTGGTAATCCGCGACATAGCCGCTGATCTTTTTAGTCCGCCAGTTTTCGACCATTCCCATCCCATCCCACTCCAGATTATAGACCTCCGCAGAGGTGAAGAACTTTATGCGTTGGAACATACGTGCAGCAGTGGAGATGTTCTTGACGATGATGATCTCCCGCTTGCCGTCCTTGTTCGTATCATAAGTAACAATCCGAAGATTGATATAGGTGATCACATTGTCATTTTCGGATATTTCCTTCCTGCCTTCGTTTATGGGATCAATATAGGTATTACTCCCGCCGAAGACGTCTTCGCTCTTCCAGAGCAACTCTTGATTGCCGCCGAAAATGGTGACTTTGGAGAGGGGTTTGTCGGTCTGCTCGAAGATATTCAGATAATCATCTTGGTTAAGCACGATGACCTTATCCGTTCCACCTGATCCAAGTTTGTCCAAGGTGAGTCCATAGACTGAAAGACCTTCCGGTATTCGCATTTTCTGCCCTTCACGATATTCCCCGCCCTGCCATCGGATTTCATAAATGGGGGTATCAAAAGGCTTCTCCACACCCCTTCTTTGTCCTAAGAGTAACGGTATGCCCGATGCATTATCGATGACCCTCATAAACCAGCGGAGGTTGGAGGCGATGGTGACGAATTTCCCGTTACGGAACTCGATAATGAAAGAATCGACAATCCCGCCGGTGTAATTCGAAACGATGATCTCCTTAATGCCGTTCCCGTTGATATCCGCCACGTCAACACTGATATAGTTTTCATACGAACTTCCCGTAATCTGCTGGATCAGTTTGAACTCACTTCCCTTTTTCTGGTAAATGAAGACGGTGTGCGAATCAATAATCACTGTTTCATTAAGCCCATCCCCATTGACATCCCCGATATCCATGCCTTTAAATTCGTTAGAAAACTGCTGGCTTTTCCAGAAACTCTTACTGTCGATAGGTTGGGCGGCATTGATGAAATCGGGATTGATCGACGCGGTGAATGTTCCCTTCTTACTGCTTTTCATTCCAGAGATGATCTCCGCCTCGCGTACGGTCTGGGTCGGCTGTTGGGAAGAAACAACGGTCTCCTTTGGGACTGGCAAAGTCCCAGCAGTTGGCGAGGGCGTACCAACAATATAGACTTCGATCTTCCGGGCAAAATCATTGATCTTCGGGATCACCTCATCCATATTCTGAATCTGGGCTACAATCGCCACTACCGCTTTGTAGGCGGAAATATCAACCAACTTACCGTCGATACTCAGGCTGTTGCCGATCTTGGTAATGCTTCCCCAGACCACGAAGTCTGCATTGAGTTTTTTCCCAAGGTTGTAAATATCGGCCACGGTAAGTTCTTTCCCGCCTGTCTCCTTCAGGGCGGTCAGTATGGCGTCCGGGCTGATAACCTCTATCTTTTCACTTACAGAGATGCGCGAGGAGAGAATATCGCCGATACCACGTCGGACATACTCGATGTTTTCAGCGCTGTGGACAGAAAAAGGCAGGACGGCGACACTGTTTTTCTCTTTTGCCCATAATGATGGGGCCGCAAAGATAACACATATAAGGCAGACGAGCCACTTGCAGGAATTCTTCATTCTTTTTCCCCCGATCCGAAATCAAAGTAAAACGGTTATTATCGCAACATCTAACATGTCACATCGGAGAATTCAACATGGATTTGGGTAATGCGGGAAGGTAGCATGCATCCTTGCGGCATTCCTTCAATGGAATCCCTGAGATTATGAAGGATTAAGGATTTATGGTTGTCGGATGCGCAGGCGGTTCTCCGGGGTCGGTGAAGGGGATAGTGAGGTTATAGATCCCGGATTCCATGACTGCACGGATTGGAAAGGACGCCTTTTCAAAGACTTTGAGCATGGCTTTGTTGTCGGCAATCACGTCCGCTGTAAACCATTCAATTCCTTGCTCGCGGGCGGCTCGGATCAACATTTCGAACAGGAATGAGGCGATACCCCGGCCCTGGTAGTTTTCATCGACGACGAAAGCCACATCGGCGAGGGGGAGGTTGTGGTGACGAACGTAACGACCTTCCGCGATGATCCGTTCCGATCCCGATAGATCGATGGTTCCGACAAGGGACATAATTCGTTGGTAATCGATATTGACGTACTCCTGCATCTTGCGGTGGGGCATGGTCTTTATTGGGCTGAAGTAACGATAGTAGACTGAGGTGTCGGAAAAACGGTAAAAGAGCCTCCGCATCTCTTCTTCATCGGAGGGTTTGATGGCGCGAAATTTCACAATCAGGGCTCCTTTGAAAGTGTGAGTGTAAACCTGCTTTTCCGGATAGAGCGAGCCGGAGTCCGATAGATAGATTTGATCCGCATAGAGGATATTGGCCTTTGCCGCCTTACGAATCAAGTCAGCCCGATCATCCGGATGGGCGATGTCAATCAGAGCCTGGGCGCGCTCACGCACGGTCCTGCCGGTCATCGAGGAGATCCCGTATTCCGTGACGATAAGATCGAGAGATTCGCGGTTGGTGAACTGATTGGGGAACTCCTCCACAGAGAGCAGGATGTTGGATTGCCCTTTCAAGTTGCGGCTGGGAAGGGCGAAAACAGTCCGTCCCCAGCGAGAATGTTCGGCTCCGGCAAAGAATTCCTGGGCATGTCCCGGACCTGGTGTGACATTACCTTTGCCTATGTGCAGGGCGATACCGCCTGTCAGATCGACTTTCCTCGCAGGGAGGATAGCGATCATCCTGTCGTTGAGACTTATCCGTTGATGATCGGAGACGACATCGATCCCCTGGAACTCAACCAGGGGATTTCGATGCAGCCACCGCATCAGTTCGGGTGTTCCCTGCGCGTAGGCAGTTAGAGATTTATCGCGGAAATGATCCTTCCTTCTATTGGTTACCGCGCCACATTTGATCAGGTCCATGAGCGGATCGGTAAAGAAATAGGTATGCACACCGAGATGGCGTTTATGAGCCAGATGTCGGCCCAACGCCTCGAAGAGGGCGCCGGAGTAAAAGGCGATACAACTGCCGTCTTCTACTATGGAGGCGACATTGGCAGCGACCCGGTCGATGACATCATCTACCGGCCAACGGGGAAAGTAGATTGGCGGTTCAGTGGCCCGTATCAGGTAATCGAAATCATCAACATGGACGAATGTGTTGCCCATCGTTCGAGGAGCGAGGCTGTTGATTTCACCGACCACGAGAGAGGCCCGCTCCATGGCGTATTTGGCCACGTCCACCGATACCCCGAGACTGGCATAACCTGCCCTATCCGGAGGAGTGATCTGGACGAAAGCAACGTCCACGCGGATCACTCCAGACTCGACCAATTTCGGAATCTGAGAAAATCGACAGGGGACCATATCGACAGAACCGGAGGTGATTGCCTCACTGGCGAGCCAACCTGCAAAGAAGGTCTTAAGGCGGAATTTATGGTCGCCAGCGGTATTTTTAAATGAGATGACGTCGCCGAGACTGACGATTTGAATCAGTTCGAGATCGGTCAGATTGCTCATCTCCGACGTCATGAGCTTCTTTAAAATGGTTCTCGGTTCGGCCACACCTGTTCCGAGGAAGATACTCATTCCCGGTTCAATCTTAGAGAGAAAAGCCTCGGGGGCTACCACTCGCTTTTCCCATCCGGAATCGACATCGTCAAACATCCTGCGACCTCGTTTTTACTTTCTTTGGTGTCATTGAGATCATATATAAAAAAATACGGTGAGAGGTTAAATTTGTCAATATTTTAAATAAGAATTCCCGACAAAGCAAGTCGCCTTTCCCGCAGTGTAAAATCCTTGACTCCCATCCTCAGTCATAATACATTGCATTCGCTGTATGGGATTATCAGGCTATTCGGGCTTTATCAGAAAATAAAACAGGGATTCATGTGGGCACACATTGCGTGAAGATGGATAGGAGGAAACAGTGATACCGCGATATGCAAGAGAAAAAATGACCGCGATCTGGAGTCCGGAAAACCGGTACCGGAAGTGGCTGGATATTGAAATTCTGGCCTGCGAAGCCATGGCCGAAAGGGGAGAAATCCCTTTATCCTCCCTTAAAAACATCAAAGAAAAGGCCGGATTTGATGTAGACCGGATTGATCAGATTGAAAAGACGACCAAGCACGACGTCATTGCCTTTCTCACCTCTGTGACGGAAAAAGTCGGCGAAGACGGCCGCTTCATTCACATGGGAATGACCTCGTCGGACGTCCTCGACACCTCTCTGGCAGTCCTCCTGCGCGAAGCCGCAGATATTCTTATTGAGGATCTTGATTTTCTTCTTGCCGCGCTAAAGAAGAAGGCCATCGATCATAAAAATACCCTCATGATCGGTCGATCACACGGGATACATGCAGAACCGATCACATTTGGCTTGAAGATGGCAATCTGGTATGCCGAAATGGAGAGAAACCGGGAACGGATGATGCGGGCCAGAGAGACAATCAGTACGGGAAAACTCTCCGGGGCGGTCGGAACATTCTCGTTCATCGATCCAAGTATAGAGACTTATGTCTGCCGGAGACTGGGGCTAAAGCCGGCCCCAGTCTCCTCACAGATCGTCCAGAGGGATCGCCATGCCGAATATTTCACGACCCTAGCTATCATCGCTTCTTCCTTGGATAAATATTCTCAGGAGATTCGGCTGCTTCAGCGAACCGAGGTGCGAGAGGCAGAGGAGTATTTTTCCCCCGGACAGAAGGGATCTTCCGCCATGCCCCATAAAAGAAATCCCATCCTGTCGGAAAATCTCTCCGGTCTTTCCCGTTTGATGCGCTCTTATGCATTGTCTGCCCTTGAAGACGTCGCCCTCTGGCATGAGCGGGATATCAGCCATTCCTCAGTGGAGCGAATCATCGGACCGGATGCTACGATTCTCCTCGATTTTATGCTGAGCCGTTTCACCGGTTTGATCTCGCAGCTCGTCATCTATCCGGAAAAAATGCTCACCAATCTCCATATGACCAAAGGGGTGATCTTTTCCCAGATGGTCCTGCTGAAATTGATAGAACAGGGAATCTCCAGGGAAGGGGCCTATACCATTGTCCAGCGCAATGCGATGAGATCCTGGCAGGAGGGGATTGAGTTCCGTGAGTTGCTCCTAAAGGATGAAGAGGTGATTGCGAAGCTGAAACCGGAGGAACTAGCCACAGCGTTCAAGGTCGAAAATTTTCTCACCCATGTGGATTTCATCTTTAAGAGGGTTTTCGGAGAAAAACCATGAAACGACGTGTCCTTCTATTAATCGGCGGCATTTGTCTTTTCGTGGCGGCTGCTTGCAGTCATCTGAATGGATATTTGGATATTGTCCGAGAGAAGGGGATGTCAGGGGAGTATCTGACAGTCCTGTCGAAGTGGACACGTTCCCAGATCATCTATTCACAATTTGAAACACAGGCACACATCAGTGTTACTTATCAGAGTCAGGAATTCAACCGGGCTTATCTCAATGAGTATTCGCGAATCTATCATCTACAGGAGAAAGAGTTGAAGAGGCGAGAAGATTTACAGAAGGGAACGGTTTCCGACTTCGCCGAATTCATTTTTTTGCCTATATCCCGGAAAAAACCTCCAACGATTTCGACAGGCGGGGCTCCATCTGGACCGTCTTTCTGGTCAATGAGAAAGGGGATAGAATCGATCCCATGGAACTCAGGAGGGTTGAACCGATTACACCCGTCATCACGGAGTTTTTCCCATATATCAATCCCCACTACGGGATAACCTACCGTCTCCGTTTCCCCTCGCTTAATACTCCAGGGGGCGATGAAAGGCCACTAAAACTGGTTTTTGCAAGTGTAATCGGCGAAGTGGAACTGAAATTCGAAGGACGTTGACGAACCTTCTGCGGGGGAAACGGGTGGGGCAAGGCGGGTCTCCCGGGGAATAAAGCCAATAATGCCATCAAGTTTTTCGCCATAATTCCTCGCGGGAAATGATGGTGTCCTTCAACCAAAGCCGATCATCTTTGTCTGGGTAGTCGAGGTTGAAGTGAAGCCCCCGGCTCTCCTTTCGCATCCGAGCGCAAGTGACAATGAGTTTGGCGGCCACGGCGATGTTCCGTAGTTCCAGTAGGTCCCGTGTGATGATGAAATTTCTGTAATATTCTTCAATTTCGCGGATTATGAGGTCGATCCTGCGTTGGGCTCTCTCCAGACGCTTGTCGGAACGGACAATCCCTACATAGTTCCACATGCAGCGGCGAATCTCGTCCCAGTTGTGAGACACGACGACCGACTCGTCGCTTTCCGTCGCCCCCCTCGGGTCCCACGCTGGAATAGGCAGGGGGGCGTCCTCCACACTGGAAAGGAGGTCGGCAACGCGGCGGTAAGAGCGTTGTGCAAAGACTACTGCTTCAAGTAAAGAATTGCTAGCGAGGCGATTGGCGCCGTGCAGTCCCGTACAGGATACCTCCCCGCAGGCAAAAAGACGTTCGATGCTTGTTTCGCCGTTGGTATTTACCATCACCCCGCCGCAGAGGTAATGCTCTGCAGGGACGACCGGGATCGGGCTCCGTGTCATATCAATACCGAACGCCAAACACTTTTCGTAAATATTGGGAAATCTTGACATCAGAAAATCTTTATCCCTGTGGGTAATGTCTAGCAGGACATAATCATCGCCGGACTTCTTGAGCTCGGTGTCTATGGCCTTGGCGACAAAATCGCGCGGCGCCAGACTCTTCATGGGGTGGTATTTCTCCATAAAGGTGGCGCCGCTTTTCAATTTTAGAATTGCCCCCTCCCCGCGGACCGCTTCACTAATGAGAAATGACTTCGCGTCGGGATGGTAAAGACAGGTCGGATGAAACTGGATAAACTCCATATTGGCGATTTTCGCACCGGCCCGATAGGCCATGGCGATTCCGTCGGCGGTGGCGATGTCAGGATTCGTAGTGATGAGGTAGACCTTACCGGCGCCGCCGGTCGATAACATGATGAACTTTGCCCGGAAAGTATGGACTGAATTATTGGCGATATCAAGAACATAGGCACCAAGGCACCGGTCGCCGATTTCAATCTTCTGGCCAATCACCGACGATTTCATAATCAGGTCGATGGCGATGTGGTTTTCAAAGATCCGGATATTCTTTTCCTGGCAGGCCTTTTCGTTCAGCGCCCGTTCGATCTCCTGACCTGTCAAATCCTTGGCATGGATGACCCGCCGCATGGAATGGCCCCCCTCACGGCCGAGATCGAACTGTTCAGGATCGTTGGTCGATCGGGTAAACTCAACGCCCCATTGAACCAACTCCCGAATCCGTTCGGGACCCTCCGTGACAACGAAACGGACGACTCCTTCATTGCAAAGGCCGCCTCCGCAGATCAGTGTGTCATTTATGTGATATTCAAAACGGTCGGCCTGATCCTGAACGACGGCAATGCCTCCCTGCGCCATATTGGTATTCGAATCGGTCATGTCCTGCTTGGTGACCATAGCGACGGTTCCAAGTCCGGCCGCCTTGATTGCAAAACTCAGTCCTGCTATGCCGGAACCAAGAACGAGAAAATCAGTATAAATTTCCAACGTTGCCTCTTTTCAGAAAAGTTTGTTTGCAAAATACCCACACTTCTATATATATTTCATGTCCTTTTGTAAAAGAATATTTCATGGGGATAAATGATGGTGATCCTGGGTATCGAATCTTCCTGCGATGAAACAGCCGCCGCCTTAGTGCGGGATGGGCGACAGCTCCTTGCCAACGTGATCGCCTCGCAGGTGGATGTGCATGCCCTCTATGGAGGCGTTGTTCCAGAGATCGCTTCCCGTAAGCATATCGAGGCTATCGTACCGGTTATCCATCAGGCTTTGGAGAGTGCCGGATTGAGCCTGGAAGAGATTGATGGAGTCGCCGTGACACGAGGGCCGGGATTGATCGGATCGCTCCTTGTGGGATTGTGCGTGGCCAAGGCCTTGGCCTTTGCACGACGTCTACCCCTGGTCGGGATCAATCACCTGGAAGGCCACATGGCAGCAATTTTTCTAACTGACAATCCTCCTGAGTTTCCTTTTGTCGCTCTTGTGGTGTCCGGAGGCCATACGACGATCTATCTGGCGGAGGGTTTCCGGCGCTTCACTATTCTGGGTCAAACACGGGACGATGCGGCCGGAGAGGCCTTCGACAAGGCGGCAAAACTCCTGGACATCGGCTATCCGGGAGGGGTTGCGATCGATCGCCTGGCGAAAAAGGGAAATCACAATGTTCACAACTTTCCCCGGGCGATGAAAGACAGTCTCGATTTCAGTTTCAGCGGATTAAAGACCTCCCTTATGATGAGTCTCCGGAAAAGAGGGATCCCCTTTTCTCCCGAAGAATTGCCGGACGTGGCCGCGTCGTATCAGGAGGCAATCGTCGATGTTCTTCTGGAGAAGACCCTGC
>PNOO01000065.1 GCA_013824905.1 Syntrophus sp. (in: bacteria)
GTTTCGCGCCGGAACACCTTGAGCTGATGGTGCAAAATCCCCGGCAGCTCCTCCCGGACATCAGAAATGCGGGGGCGATTTTTTTGGGGATGTATACGCCGGAGGCGCTGGGAGATTACATGGCGGGACCCAACCATGTCCTGCCGACCGGGGGGACGGCCCGCTTCGCCTCCCCCTTGGGTGTCTACGATTTTGTCAAGCGGACCAGCATTCTCTCTTTTACACGGGAGGCGCTTCTGAGGTACGGGGCGCAGACCGCCCGCTTTACAGAACTGGAAGGCCTCGACGGCCACGGGGAATCGGTCCGTCTTCGTCTGAGATAAAACAGCCGGCCGTTTTTCTCCGGTACGATCGCCCTATCCCCCCCTTAATGCCGATCTTTTTTCAGGGACGATTGACAGTCCTTATGATGAGCCAGATGGTGAGCGCCGCCGAGAGGATCCAGATCAGGACGATCACTGCGGCCGCGATCTTTCCCGCCCGCGTTGCCCGTCCCACGATCGCCTCCGACTTTTGACGGCACTCCGCAAGGACATCCGCCGGGATCATCCGGATGACGAGCATGATCCCCAGCGGGATGAGAATCAGGTCGTCCAGGTATCCCAGAATGGGAATGAAATCCGGGATCAGGTCGATCGGGGAGAGGGCATAGCCGACGACGAGAAGGGCAAGGGCTTTCGCATACCAGGAAACGCCCGGGTGGCGGCAAGCCAGATAGAGGGTAAAGGTCTCCTTCTTCAGGGCCTTCACACGCTCCTTCCAGGGTCCCGACGATCTCACGAGGGTTTCTCCGTTTCCGGTGACGCGCCTTCGGCGATCGCCACATGGTTTCTTCCCATCAGTTTCGCCCTGTAAAGGGCTTCATCCGCTGCGCGCAGGACATCCTGACCGGTCGGTCCGTTTCCTGGGTATACGGCAACACCCTCGGAGACCGTGATTGAGGCAAGCGTTTGCCCCTGCACCTTGACCCGGATGGTGGCCACGCCCTGTCTGACCTGCTCGGCGCGTTGCTGCGTGAGCTCCATATCCGCTTCGGGGAGGATCAGGGCAAACTCTTCGCCGCCGTATCGACAAGGGATGTCCGTCACCCGGATATGATTCTGCAGGAATACGCCCAGTTCACGCAGCACCAGATCCCCTGCTTCATGCCCGTAGGTATCGTTGAACCGCTTGAAGTGGTCGATATCGAGCATGATGACTCCCAGTGAACGGCCATAGCGTTTCGCTTTCAGCAGTTCCTGTTCCAGCGACTCCTCCATATAGCGGCGGTTGAAAAGACCGGTCAGCGGGTCGCGGATCGAAAGATTACGAAGGGTTTCACGAAGTTTCATGTTGGACAGGGCCAGAGAAACATGTTCGGCGACGGCGACGGCGAACCGCTGTTTTTCCGCCGTCCATTGTTTCCGCGCCCATTCCCGTTGACCCGCTTTCGCCTGCCCGCTCTCCAGGTGGAGAACTCCGATGGTTTCACTCTGCGCCATCATGGGGATGCAGATGGAGTAACCCAAGGATCCTTCTTTATGGACATGGGGGCAAAGAGGCCCGGAATTCACGTCATCCACCCTGTGGACCCGGCCCAGACGGAGCGCCAGGCACTCTTCCGGAAGGAAGGCCTCTTCGACGGAGGAAGACTTGTCCCACCGAGAGACGGCCTCCAGAAGATTGCGGGAAGCCCGGAATTGGTATACCGCCCCTGTGTCGCCGGGGAATAATTTCTCCGCGTACCGGGTGATGGTTTCATAGGCCTCTTCCGCAGTCAGGCAGGTTTGCAGCATGTTTCCCAATTCGCTCAGCAGCATGATTTCCAGGCTGCGCTGTTCGAGGTCCCCGGCGGCAAGCTTGCGGTCGCTGATCTCGGTCTGCAATTTCAGGAGGGTTTCTTTCATGCCTTTGCGCATCGTTTCAAAGGCCTTCGCCAGATCGCCCGTCTCATCGGGGCGTTTTACCGCAATCGGGGTATCCATATCCCCCTGTGTCATCCGCTCCACGGCCGCTGTCAACTTGCTGATCGGCAAAGCCACGGATCGGCTGAAGAAAAACGCGATTCCAAAACCGGTCAGCAGGCAGAAAAAAGTCAAATAGATCATCAGCTTGATCTTCTTTTCCTTCTCTTTGGCCATTTCTTCGAGGAGAGGGGTATATTCCATAATCACGGCGCCGTTGATTCTCCCCTGCTCCATCCTCAGCGGGGTGACGATCAGGTTTATCCCTTGCGGATATTTCTGGCTCTTTTCGATGAACGTTCTGGTCAGACCATCCCGGATCGTTCTGCCGACCTGGTTATTCACATCGTGGGAGTATATTTTCCCGACATCCCCGGGGATCACGCTGCCGATGATTTTCTTGTTTCGGTTGACGACCTCGATATTGTTCTTTTTGAGCACATTCAAATCATTGATATAATGCTGCAGGGCGACGGGGTTTGCGTAGATGGGAGGCGTGCGGATCGATTCTCCCTGCCGGACGAGGGATAAGGCGATCGCTCCGGCCGTATCTTCGGCCGCCCTGGCTGCAATAACCGGGATGATCTTATCGTCCCTCCATGCGCCTACAGCGGTGATAACGACCTGTAGCAATACGACGATGATAAACCCCAGCGCCAACTTATTTCTAATTCTCATAAGGGATATTTCCGATCATGGCTGCGGGCTGAGCGATTAATGCAAATAAAGCTCTAATCCATTATTGCATTTTTAGGCTCTTGTGTCCATTTTTTATAAGACTTCGATATCCTTTGACAATTTATCCGCTCCTGTGATAAAGGTACCAAAGATCTTGCTCAATATCCCCATGTCAACCCTGACTCCGGACTTCTGAGAACAAGCAGGAGAGCGATAAGAAATGGAAGAAGTTCCTTGCGCAGCCGCAAAAACCTGCAGGCCCTGCCGCAGGTTCATCCCCTTTTCCAACGACGCCGACCGCTGAGGACATTTTCAAAAAATCAATTTCTTGCATGGTTTTCCATAACCGGTAAAGAAAACGAGCCAGACTCGATTTTCTGTCTCTCGCCGCTTTTGAACGATGGTTCTATGAAAAACGACTGGCATCATGAAATGATTGGCGTCCCCTATAGACGACCGACCCCCGATCCCCAACGGCTTAAATAACTTGACACACGAGCCGCCCCTTCATATACTCTGATCGTTCCAATACGGATTTTTGTCCAGACGAATCCCTCATTTTCGGCAGGAGAAGCGGCGAAAAAGCGGTTGATGTGATGTCGCAGTACCATAAACCTTTTGCTTCATCGGCGAAAAGGCATGGAGAGTTCCGTATCCCAGATATGGCCCATCGGCGGGGGGAAAGGGGGAACCGGCAAGAGTTTTTTTACCGGTAGCCTCGGATTTCTGTTGGCCAAGCACGGATACAAGACACTGCTCATCGATGTGGACCTGGGTGCGGCAAATCTGCATACGATCGTCGGCGTTCCAAATCCCCCCAAGAGCATCTCGGACTTCATCAACAAGCGGGTCGGTACGCTCGAGGAAACGGTCGTCTCCACCCCTCTTCCGAACCTCTTTCTCATCAGCGGGGCGATGAACAATCTCGACATTGCCAATCTCGCCCACGAGCAGAAGATGAAAATTTTGAGGAGCGTGGCCAAGCTTTCCTATGACTATATCCTGCTGGATCTTGGCGCCGGGACTTCCTTCAACACGATCGATTTTTTCATGATCTCGAAGACGGGCATATTCATCACCGCACCCGAACCGACATCCATCGAGAATATTTACCGTCTCATCCGGTCCGTCTATTTCCGCAAGATTCACCAGGTGCTCAAGACACATGCTTTCAAGGCCCTGGCCGATGAGGCGGAAAGACGAAATCCGGGGGCCACCGTCAGCAATCCAGACCTTCTCCTGCGCGTCATGGGCGAGCTCGATCCGGAGAAAGGCCGGCTCCTGCAGCAGGAGCTGGGGAGCTTTCATTTCAAACTGGTGCTCAATCAACTGAGGAATCAGGACAGCCAAAACATCGGCGCCATGATCTGCAAGATCATCGAAAAACACCTGGCCCTGCGGATGCAACATATCGGCAACATCGCCTTTGACGACCGTGTTCACAATGCGATCTGTAAACGGATGCCGTTTATCGAACTGTATCCCTATACGCAGACCGCCCTCGATCTTCGGGAATGTTATCGTAATCTGTTGCCGGCAAAAGAGGCGCATCTGCCCCTGCAAAGGGTCGTGGACTGATATTGCTTGAGATGAACCGGACATGAAACCGTTCAAAGAACAGAATTACTATGAAGTATTAGAAATTTCCCCCGATGCGATGCCGCTGGAGATCCGCCGCGCCTATAAAAAATCCTTTACGCTTTATCAGGACGACTCCATCGCGAGTTACTCGTTCTTTTCAGAAGCAGAAAGACAAGAAATCCTTTCCTGCATAGAACAGGCCTATCTGACGTTGATCAATCCCGAAGCCCGGACAGTTTACGATCAAAGCCTCATTGCATCCGGTCTCCTGGATGAGGAGAGAACGTTTCAGGACAAAACAAAGAGACCTGTAGCAATCTATGATTTTCAGAAGACCCGCCTGAATAGTCCGGCGCCGGCCAGACGGTCCGTCGAATTGAAGTTACGCGGTGAACAAAGCTCGGTGATTCGCGATCTTCTCGCCCAGAATACCCTGGCGGGATCCGACTTGCAGAAACTCAGAATGGCCCTGGAGGTGCCTCTGGAAGTGATCGCCGAAAAGACGAACATCCGGATCGATATCCTCCGTGCCATAGAAACGGAGAGTGTGGACCTGTTCCCGCCTCTGGTCTATCTGAAAGGTTTTTTGAGGTCTTATATTCGCTGCCTTGAGCTGGATGAACGTGTTGTCCTGGATGCCTATCTCAGGAAACTCGGGTTTCATTGATCGATGCCACCATGGCCTAGTCGAGAAAAGATGTACGATATGGATACAGGAGAACCTCGGGATAGCGAACTCGAACAGGAACTGGATAGTCTCTATCGGAAGGTTGCCGGTCTCGATCAACCGGGAGACAAACACGACCGGACGGTGTTGAAGACGGACGAGAAAACGCCGGCGGCGGCGAATATTCAAAAACCAATCACGACCCGCTCCGCACAAAAAAAGAGGCGCCGATTCCGCACTTCCCGCTTTGGTTGGGGGCTCGTTTTCACCCTGTTTTTTCTTAGCACGATCGGGTTTTTCTACTGGTCGGGGGCTTACTATGATGGGACCTTTCATTTCAGGGAGATCGCCTATCCGCTGAAAACCGACCCGCTGACGGGAGAAGCTCGATATGATAACGAAAAGGAACGGCTTCGACCTCCCGTCGACACCGGGATCATTGCTCTCACGGCGGAAGAATCGAAGGATCAAGCCGTCGCGCCTCTGCCTGTCGCAGAAGAAGGAAAGGTCCTTGCAGAACCGCCTGCCGCCGATACCCCGCCGGAGGGCCGACGGGGAAGATACGCCATACAGATCCGGGCGTATCCCGAAGACCAAAAGCAAAACGCGCTGATGTTTCTGGAGGATGTGCGGAAAAGGGCGCCTGATGTCTCGATGGAGACCATCTCTATCGCAGGGCGCGGCGTTTGGCACAGGATCCTGCTCGGCAATTTTTCGACGGCCGAAGAGGCCGCTGAATACCAGAAGAGCGATACAGTGGCGCGTGAACATCCTTACGGTTTCATCCAAAGGAAACACGGGAGCGATACGATTTCTTTTCCCATCCCGAGATCCGCCGCCGGAGAGCCCCCGACGTGATCGCGATATCCGGGCTCTTGAGAAGATAGGCGGCCACCTTTCTTTACACATCATACGAAACGCAAATTCTTGGGCGGACCGAATAAGACCCACAAACGTTTCACTCGGCAGATCGCATAACCGGCAATAGAGGTGACAGATGCAGGAAACGGAGCTCACAAGAGCGGGAAGAACGCATCCGTCCTCGAAGCTTTACTTACGGTATCTTTCGGCATTCATCTGTATGTCTTTCTGGGTTACCCCACCCTTGTTCGGCGCATCCGATAGGGAAAAACACCTTTTTGTCCTGCAAAGGACTCGCGGCGCATTGGTTGAATATGCTCCCACTGATTTCCGTGAATTAAGATCTGTGAAGTTGCCCGATGAGGCGTTCAATGAAGTGTTTAAACCGCACGGGGAAATCAATGTCAACGGAAGCGGCCAGGTCCTGATGTCTATCTATCCGCCGCATCAGGGTCTGCGGCCGCTGGAATACTGGTTTGGGAACGGACAAAAATCGCAGATCATACCGCCTGAGGCATCTTTGTATCGTGATGATGATTACGACCAGGACGGCTACGGACTCCCCCGCCCGCTTTTGTCGGCGGATGGGAAAAGCCTGTTTTGGTTTGAGACGGCCATGAAGGTGCGCCGGCAGATAGATCGGGGCGGCTATCAGGTGCCGGAAGTGGAGGCAGTATTTCAGGTAATGCAATCCGACCTGAAAGATGGAAAGAAAATTCCCATACTCAAAAACGTACTGCCGCCGTGTATATGCGAGACCGGTGTCTGCACGGAAACCTGTGCCGTCGGTCGGCTATGGTCACCTTCGGGCATTATCGATGATTTTTTCTTTGTTACGTACTGGGTTCCCGGTCAAATCGGTTCGACTTTCCAATCCACCTATCTTTTTCAAAAAGATAAGGATATATGGGCCGGTAAAAAGCTTGACAGGCCCTGTGAAGCCATTCTTGACGCCCGAAATCACGGCACCATGCTCGTGGAAACTGTTCCGGACGGCGGGTGCTGCGGCTGGGAAAATGAGAGCAATGACCTGACCTATATCCGCTACCGTGGGCTGAGAACAGAAATCTTCGACGAGGGCAAGAAGTATGACAATTTCGTCTACGATGTGAGTTTCTTCAGCGCCAATGCGCACATATCGCCGGATTTATCCATGATTGCCCATACCATTGCCTCTACGATGCCTGAGGACGCCAACGCGGATCAGTTTCGTTTCAGTTCCTCGGTGGAGCAAAACCGGGAAATACGGCCGGAAGAGGTATCGAGGTTAAGGCAGATGATCAACCGCCATCCGGTAGTGGAAATCCTTGCCCCGGGCGCTTCGGTCCGGAAGCTCGCTGAAATTGAGAAGGCAACCCTGATCGGCTGGTTGAATGAAAGGGAAGGCCTGATTTTTCGTGAAGAGAAGCTTGCGGTTATTAATGTTCATGGCGGGAAGCAGGTGAATATCCTGCCCATCACTGCAGAAAAGGCAGAAGATGTGTTTTTGAGATAGAGACCGGGTTAAGGTTATGTGCGCACCCACGTCCGCGCGACCGGAATCAAATCCCATCCCGACACAACAGGTTGTGATAAAATCTCCTTGACATACAAGACTCCTTTCCTTATCCTCAGCCCACCCAAAACAAGTTAGTATCAGTATCAGTCAGCATTAATTTAAATATCATCTGAATATTATTTAAGAAGAGGTCCAATGGAGATCGATAAGGAAAAATGCGTCGGATGCGGAAATTGTCATGCGGTATGCACCATGGGGGCGATCAGTTTGGACGAAGATGGGAAGTCGGTCGTCAATCAAGACCAGTGCGTGGAATGTTCGGTTTGTTACCGGTTTCTGAAGGATGAAAGGTATTGGCCCTGGATGGTCAGGGCGATTCGCCGGGTCTTGTCCGTCTTCCGCTTGGGGTACCTTGCCGATGTGGACGTGTGCCCGACAGGCGCCTTGACGCCTCCGGTCCTGGAATGGCCGCGGAGTCTCCGGGGGATGTTCAGCGATCCGACCATCGTCCATCCGGGAACGGGCATCTACGGCCGGGGTACCGAAGAGATTAAAAGCAACGATGTAACCGGCAGGCTCCGCAAAGGGGAAGCCGGTCTGGTCGTGGAAATGGGGCGACCTGGAATCGGGGCCTTTTTGTGGGACATCGAAAAGGTGGCCATAGCACTCGCCCGGCTCAATGCCGACTTCGAAACGAAGAACCCGGTGACCCAGTTGATGGCGGATACCAGAACGGGGAAGATAAAAGATGAGGTCCTGAACGAAAAGGTTCTCTCCGCGATCATTGAAATCAAAGTCAAATTAGAAAAAATCCCGGACTTCCTCCAGGCTTTGGCAAAAGTCCAGAAAGAGGTTGATACCGTGATCAGCGTCGGCGTGGCCTCCCGATGCCTTCCCGATGGATCCATCCCCCATGAGGAATGGGTCAGGAAGGCCGGCTATACCCTATCGCTCAACGGGAAAACCAATCTGGGCCTGGGCCGGCCTCTGTTCAAGGAGACGGAAGCATGACCAATACCCTGCACCGCCAAGGGAAAGCCGAAAACCTGAAGAAAGATTACGTCGTCTTCATGACGACCGCCGCGGGAATCAATCGGGAGGGATCGGCGCCCGAAATCCAGGAGTTCATGCGGATCTGTCATAAATATCACCCGATCAACATGGGAAACGTCAAGGTGGGGAACATCTACCAGGACGGCGTCGAGGTTGAGGAGTTTATCGCCAAGCTTGGGGAAGGCGCCGGCTCCACGGCGGTCTTTACCGACCTCGATACGGTTCAGAAGGTGGTCGAAGAGTTGATCCAGGCTGATCTGGGAATTTCCATCAACATCAGCGGCCTTCTGGATGAGGTTCAGGACTGCTGTCGCAAGGCCGGCATCACCCGTCACAGCGCCGAGCATTCCCTGGGCTTTTGGGGCGCCAAGGAGCGCCTGCCCGAAAGGGAGACTCTGGAAATCAACACCTTGTGCGGCCACGGCATGGTTTCCTTCAACCTGATTAGGAAAATGATCGAATACGTGAAACTCCGGCGTCTGACCCCGAAAAAGGCGGCCCGTATCTTGGCCAAGTGCTGTGAATGCGGTGTCTTCAATCCCGAGCGGGCGGAGAAACTTCTGGAAAAGATCAAAAAGGGGGACGTTACCCCCTCGGGAAAATCGGTCGAAGAGTAATTTTTTTGTCGTCGGCGAACACATCACGTCAAGGAGGGAGAAAATGAAAAGCTTCTGCAGGTCATCGGTATTGTTTCTGGCCGTTTTGTTTGTTGCCATTGGGGCGGGCAGCGTCTTCGGTGCGAGCGGCTTTCCGGAGAAACCCATCACCGTGGTCGTCGCATACAGCGCCGGCGGCGGCAGCGATATCTTCGCGCGCACCATGGCCTCCGCCGTAGAAAAAGACAAGCTCCTCCCCAAGCCGCTCGTCATCGAAAACAAGCCGGGCGGAAGCGGCGGGATCGGCTACGGCTATGTGGCCGGCAAAAAGAAGGATCCCTATTTCCTGGTCACGGTCACCCCGTCTTTTCTGACCACGCCGCTGATCAGCGCCACGCCCTTCAACCTGAAAGATTTCACTCCGATCGCCAATTTCGCCTTCGACGAGTTCACGCTTATCGTGAACGCCGCTTCGAAATACAAATCGGTAAAGGAAGTCGTCGCCGACGCCAAGGCCAACCCGAAGAAGATCACTATGGGCGGAACGGCTTTGGGCGGCGCCGATTCCGTCGCCTCCTACCTGATCGAGCAAGCGGCGGGCATCCAGCTCAATTACGTCGTCTTTAACGGCGGCGGTGAGGTCAATGCAGCCCTCCTGGGCGGCCACATCGACATGGCCGTTTCAAATCCCGGCGAGTCTCTTGAACTCTACAAAGCCGGAAAAATCCGGATTCTCGGAGTTTTCGCGGAAAAACGTCTGGCCGGCGTCCCCGACATCCCCACGCTGAAGGAACAGGGGGTCAACGTCGTGTACGTCCAGAACCGCGGTGTCGTCGCACCTGCCGACATCCCGGCGGATACCCGCAAGGTCTTGGAACAGGCCTTCTTCAAATACACGCAGACCGAGATCTTCAAGAAGTACTGCAAGGATAACATGCTGACCGAAGCGTGGCTGGACGGCGCCGCCTTCGGGAAATTCCTTGAGGATTGGAACGGCAGGTATGCCGTCATCCTCAGGGACATGGGTCTGATCAAGAAGAAGTAATCCGGAGCGCTGATCCGGGACTCCAAGCGCGGCATGGTGATTATCCGCGAGGATTTCTGTAGCGGTTGCCGGTCCCGCGACCTTCTGCTGCAACAGCGCATTCTGCCCTCTCCTCCGCCCCTTTACAAATTGTTCGGGAAGTGAGCCCGTATTCCTCGGTAAAAGCAATGGCCGTGCCTGATGATCCGGATCTGACCACCTGCCCGGTCACGGTCATTGTAATGAGGTCATGTTTTTCAACAGAGGGATTCGGTCCCTCAAAAGGAAGGAAGATATCGACCTTGAGCAACTGCCCGAGGGGCAAAGATTTCACGTCGGGAAAGAACCCCCCTACAGCGGACAGATCGACGACATGTGATTCAATCACCTTCTGTTTTCTGCGGGATTGAATGAGTTCGATCTGTACAGGGGCATCGATGTCGTATCTCTTAAACCTTCTCCGATTTTTCATAACCTTCGCTCTGTTCCTTACTCTCTTAAAAAGAAGAGCGGCAGCGCATGCATCTGTCCGGATGAGGAACGCGGAGAAACGCTCCGGAACTCGATCAAGATCCGTAAGTCCGTCTTCAGAAGGAGATTCTCTTTTCATGGCTGTACATCGCTCCCGTTCATCTCCGTCCACTGGACGGAGATGAATGAGAATGTTAATGAAATCTCAGAAATCCTTGAATTCCCCCTCCTTCATGGGAATCACCTGTTCCGCATGGGTGACCACCTTCTTGGATGGCTTACTGCTGACGGCAGGCTGTCGACCGGTCTTCTTCTCCGGCAACGCCGGCACTTTGTGGGCCGCTGTCCGGCTCAGCGATAAACCGCCGCC